>NZ_JAQTHW010000001.1 GCF_029433395.1 Bifidobacterium sp. ESL0763
ACCACCCGTTTCCAGGAGCTATTCCGGAACATGGGGCAGGTTGGTCACGCATTACTCTCCCGTTCGCCACTCTCACCGGAGTGCAAGCACTCCGGATCCCGTTCGACTTGCATGTGTTAAGCACGCCGCCAGCGTTCATCCTGAGCCAGAATCGAACCCTCCACAAAAAATGCGAAGAGAACCAAACAAATGACTCTCATAATAATTGACGGAACCATTCCATAAGGGGGAATGGTCCACACTAAAAACCCCGACACGAATTAAGACCCCTCGGCCACCCGGCAAACCGGGCACGCATCGGACTGGCAATCAAAAAAGCTTAAAAAAAGTAGTACAAACACGCTCTTGAGTTCTCAAACCACCACCACACCAACAAGCAATCTCTAACTCTTGGGAGTTGAAGTTGCCGTGTTGAGCAGCAAGATGTAAATATACGCGGCTTTCCGAGTTTGCGCAAATCAAAGGGCGCAAAAGAGCTAGGAACCGTTGCAGTGATGCGGTTCCTTCGGCGTGTTGCCAATGCGCATATTTACTGTGTCCTAATTAGTGTAAACCCAAATAGCTAAAACGCAAAGTTCAGACCACTGAAAATCAGCATTCCATGCCATAAATCGGGCCGAAAACCGCGATGGCTGCCTCCAGCACGAAAGAAGTGCCCATGAATATGAAGAAGGGCGCGCTACCTGCGAAGCACTTAGGAGATAGAACCTTGGCGGAGTCTTGCTGCGCTACGAACGCCCCGCCATCAGACGCCAGGATGCAGGAGCGCAGAAGGACGACGCCAGAGCATGGTGCGCCCGGCGGATAGCCAACCGGGGAGATGCTTGTCGACGACGCAATGGCGGGCGACAGGATTATGACGACTCTTGCTGTATAGGCCAGAAGGCTGTCAGGCATGAAGTACACGGCCCTCACCGCGGAGACAGACCCTTATATAGGGGAAGAAGACGCCCTCGCAGCACCAAGACGCCAGAGGCACCTCGCCTTGGATGCGACCGAGCCGGCCGCCGACAGCGACGACTGCCAAGAACGGCATCACGACGCCGGAGATCACCTGGCCGTCCGTATCGAATATGGCGGCAAGCGCGACGACACGGACACGGCCAAAGACAGACGCACCCGGAAGAAACGGTACCAAGCCACCACACGGAACCGAACCTGCCGGTAATACCGCCAACAACGGGATGGCCGAGGCGACGACACCTTGACCGATCCTTGCCGCGCCACAAGTGTCTTGCTATCAGGCGCCAAGACGCCGGAGCCCCAAGGGCGGCGCCAGAGTATGGCAAGCTCGGCAGATAGCAGATAACCGGCTAAGGAGATGACCTGGCGACGGTACGCAGAACCGGGCCGACGGAACTTCGCACAGCCGCATCCTCTTCAGCGACTTCCTATGCCCTCCCTGTCTCTATATAGGCAGAGTCCTCATATCGATAGGGGCCACCGGAGGCCTGCCCAACCGAACCCCGATTCCACTTCGGACGCAGAAGAAAACGCAAGATGCGACTGCGCGGGCGGGACGGACGTGGTAAGGCTATATATATGACCAAGAAAATCGCAGTACTGACAGGCGCCGGCATCTCGACCTCGGCGGGAATCCCCGACTTCCGCGGGCCGGACGGCGTGTGGACCAAGCACCCGGACCAGATGAGCGTCTATGACATCGACGCGTTCATGGGCGACAAGAAGGCACGCGAATACTCGTGGGCCTGGCAGAAGGCGTCGCCGGTGTGGAACGCGCAGCCGGGCGAGGCGCATAAGGCGCTGGTGAAGCTGGAGAAGGCGGGGCTGCTGACGCTGCTGGCCACGCAGAACTTCGACGCGCTGCACGAGAAAGCCGGCAATTCCAGCGACCTGATCGTCAACCTGCACGGCACCATCGGCACCTCGCACTGCATGAAGTGCCACGCCAAGTACGACACGGCCGACATCATGGACAACCTGGACAACGAGCCGGACCCGCACTGCCACCGCAGGCTGCCGTATAGCGGCAACATGCCCTGCGACGGACTGATCAAGACCGACGTGGTCTACTTCGGCGAGATGCTGCCGGAGGGCGCGATGGAGAAGTCGATGGCGAAGGTGGCCAAGGCGGACGAGTTCTGGGTGATCGGCTCGACGCTCGAGGTCTTCCCGGCCGCGTCGCTGGCACCGACCGCAGTGCAGAGCGGAGTGCCGATGACCATCATGAACATGGGACGCACGCAGTACGACAACATCGCCACCACGCTCATCCACGACGACATCGCCAAGGCGCTGCCGGAACTGGTGGACCGGACCATCGCCGAAGCGCAGGGCGCGTGAGGACGCCGCCTATATATCTGTAGATATCCATAAGACAGCGAAAGCCCCGCCGAACGAATCCGGCGGGGCTTTCGCATACGTGGGTGCGCCCATATGCGGACGCTATAGATGGACGGCCGTCAGTAGATGCGCTTGGGGTTGAGGCCGGCGTCCTTCAGGGCCTTGAGGACACTCTGGATGTGGTCGGGGCCGTTGGTCTCGACGGTGACGCCCAGGGAGACCGAGTCCGTGTAGTGGCCGGAGGCCTTGAACTGGTCGTGGCTCAGCTCGATGACGTTGGCGCGGGCGGCCGCCAGCACCTGCGCGACCTTGACCAGCTGGCCGGGGGTGTCGGGAAGCTCGACCTCGAAGTTCATGATGCGGCCGCGGGCGATCATGCCCTTCTGGATGACGGCGCCGATGGTGACGGTGTCGATGTTGCCGCCCGAGATGATCGGGACGATGACGTGCTTGCCTTTGGCCTTGGCGAAAACCCGCGAGCGCAGGCTCAGGTGCTCCAGCGCCGCCAGGGAGACCGCGCCCGCCGCCTCGACGACGAGCTTGTGCTTCTCCATCATCAGGAGGATCATCTCGTTGATGTCGCGCTCGGAGACGGTGACGAGGTCGTCCAGATACTCGTTGAGGATCGCGAAGGTGAGGTCGCCGGGATGGCCGACCGCGACGCCCTCGGCGGAGGTGACCACCTTGTCGGCGGGGACCACGGAACCGGCGGCGAACGAGTTTTTGAAGGCGGGGGAGCCCTCGGGGATGGCGCCGATGACGCGCACCTCGGGCTTGAAGGTCTTGATCGCGAGCGCCACGCCCGAACCCAGGCCTCCGCCGCCCAACGGCACCACGACATCGGTGACGTTCGGGACGTCCTCGAGGATCTCAAGGCCGATGGTGCCCTGGCCGCAAAGCACCTGGTAGTCGTCGAATGGAGGCACGTAGACCATGCCCTCGCGCTGCGAAAGCCGGGAAGCGTATTCGGCGGCGTCGTCGAACAGGTCGCCGTGCAGCACCACGTTGGCGCCGTAGGACTTCGTCGCGTCGACCTTCAGGGGCGGGGTGATTTCGGGCATGACGATGGTGGCCTTGGCGTGGCGCTCACGGGCGGCGTAGGCCACACCCTGGGCGTGGTTGCCGGCGGAGGCGGTGACGATGCCACGCGCCAGCTCCTCCTCGCTCAGCGAGGCGATCTTGTTGTAGGCGCCGCGGATCTTGAAGGAGCCGGTGACCTGGAGGTTCTCCGGCTTGAGGAGGATCTCGTGGCCGGTGGCCTCGGAGAGGACCGGCGAGGGCATGATGCGCGTGTGCAGCGCGGTGCCCTTCAACCGTTCGGCGGCCTTCTTCAACTCGGCCGCGTGATCGTGCTGCAGTGCCTTGACGACGTCTTCGTGTTCCATACGCGCATTCTAAAGCGGAAGCGGCGGGACACAGGGCGGGTTGTCCAATAATCAGACGTCAACATTCCTGGCATCCCGGAAACCGGTGGCGGCTGCGGGGCCGAAACCGAAACCGGCGCAGCCTACCCGCGGTCGACGGCGACGGCGTCGGACTCGGTGGCGAGGTAGCCCAGCAGACGCAGCATCTCGGCGGGGTCGGCGATGCGGGTGCGGGCCTTGGTGCCGCCGGCGCCGATCTTGATGGTCCACGAGGAGATGTCGGTGCCGATCCGGGCGAGCACGCCGAGGTCGTCGGGACGTGAGGAACGCGGGTGGAAGGTGTTCTGCAGCGAACCGTCGTCGGGAACGGCGGCGAACATCGTCTCGTCGGTGGTGTCGTCGCCGGCCGCGAGGACGAAATCGTAACGGTCGCATTGGGCGAGCGGCACGACGGCCAGACCCTTGCTGATCGAGACGGGGCAGACTTCCACGACCTTCGAGTTCTCCATGGTCATCAGGCCGTATTTGCCGCAGACCTCACGCAGCCTGCGCAGCAGCCGGTCGCGTTCGGCGGCGGCGAGCTTCTGGTCGCAGCGGCGGTAGTGCCAGGCGAGCGTGCTCGACTTGTGCTCGACGAACGACTTGGGCAGGCGCGTCACCGACTCGTCCATGATCGCCTCGATGACCGGACGCCACACGGCCGGATCGGGCAGGTCGGTGGCACGGCGCCAGACACGGCCGGAGGGGCCGGTGACCGACGTGGAATCGGCGGAGCCGGCCTCATGAGAATCTTTGCCGGTATCGCTGACGTCACTGCGCCAGACCCCGTGCTCGGCGATGAGGCCGACGGGCAGGCTGCCGAGCCAGTCCTCCATGGTGTCGCGGTCGCGACCGGAGACGATATAGAGGTCGACGTCGGGCTGGGAGCCAAGCCGGCGCAGCAGGTCGAGCAGGCGGCGCGTGGGCTTGGCGCGGTCGGGCGTGCGCACCAGCGGGGTGAGCGTGCCGTCGTAGTCGAGCAGCAGCAGCTTGCGCCGGGACTTGCCCCACCGGTCGACGAGCTTGTCGCGCTGCAGGCTCTCCAGGCGCCGGTCGGCCAGGGCCGGGTCGCTCACCTGGCGCAACGTGCTCAGGAACTCGGTGGACCACAGGCTCGCGGTGCGGTATTGCAGGCGGGTCTGCATGGTCTTGTTGCGGCGCTTGGCCTCGTCGGTGTCGATGGTGAGCGCCGAATGCAGGGCCTCGCAGACCGCGTCGATGTCGTAGGGGTTGACGATGTAGGCGTCGGTGAGCTCGCGGGCCGCGCCGCACATGTCGGAGAGCACCAGCGCGCCGTCGCGCCCGTCACGGCAGGCCAGGTATTCCTTGGCGACCAGGTTCATGCCGTCGCGCAGGGGAGTGACCAACGCGACGTCGCCGGCCGCGTAGATGCCACAGACGGGCTTGATGGGAAGGGAACGGGTGATGTAGTGGATCGGGGTCCAGGAGAGCAGGGAATACTTGCCGTTGATGTCGCCGACGAGCTGGTCGACCTGCTGCTTGAGGCGGCGGTAGGTCTCGACGTCCTCGCGCGAGGGGGTGGCCAGCAGGTAATAGGTGACGTGGCCGATCCACTCGGGGTAGCGGTCGAGCATCAGGGCGAAGGCGCGCAGCCGCTCAGGCAGGCCCTTGGTGTAGTCGAGCCGGTCGACGGAGATGACATCCTTGTTGGGCATGGCCTTGCCGCTGGCGGAGGCGGATTTGGCGAGCACCTCCTCGGGCAGCTCGTCCTTTTCGAAATCAAGCAGCCGGTCGCCCATGGACCTGGCCTCCAGCGCGGCCTTGGACTCGGCGCTCAGCGAGGTCTTGAGACGGCGGGTGCGTTTGCCGCTCACGGCCTCGATGCCGTTGCGCATGGCCTTGGCGAGGCTCGAATGGGCGGTGCGCCGGTAGAGGTTGTAGTCGATGCCGATGGGGAAGGCGTCGACGGTGACGAAGCGGTTCCCCCCCACGGCGATGCGGCCGTTCTCGCCGACGTCGAGGCCCAGCAGCATACGCAGGACGGCCATGAAGTTCGCGCAGAAATCGACAGTGTGGAAGCCGATCAGGTCGGCGCCCAGCAGTCCGCGCAGCAGGTCGGCGCCGTTGGGCAGCTGGTGGAAGATCTCGGGGCTGGGGAAGGGGATGTGCAGGAACCAGCCGATGCGCAGCTTGGGGAAGCGCGAGCGCAGCATGGCCGGCAGGAGCATGAGATGGTAGTCCTGGATCCACACCGTGTCGTCCGGGCGCAGGATCGAGGCGACGGCGCCGGCGAACTTCTGGTTGACCTCCTGGTAGACCTTCCACGTCTGCGGGTCGAACTTGGCCTCGTGCGCGAAATCGTGGAACAGCGGCCACAACGTGTCGTTGGAATAGCCCGCGTAATAGCCGTCGATCTCGCGCTCGCTCAGGAAGATGGGCACGCAGCGCTGGCGGTCGAACTCGGCGGTGATGGCCTCGACCTCCTCCTTGGTGCGCGTCTGCGGATCGATGCCGCTCCAGCCGACCCAATGGCAGTCGCTGTGGGACTTGTGGTAGGGGCCGATGGCGGTGGCGAGGCCGCCGATGTTCTGCTTGAGCGCGAAGGTGCCGTCGGGCTTGGCGTACAAAGACATGGGAAGCCTGTTGGAAACGATTATCAAACGCGTCATCACGACACCTCACATTTCATCGGCGAAATCTGTTCGGAGGACCCGGATTGACGCAAGTCACCGTAAACCAGGCACATCCCGGGTGGCGCACACTCTGCGAAACCACATCACAACCTGTGCGCCCAATCGAAACAGGTCACACTCAACGTCCTTATTATAAGCTGGTCGTTTTCAATCGCGCAGGCTGTTGCCCGAAAGCGGTAAAAGCGGCGGTACCTGCGCCTCCGAACGGCCGTTTCTCTACCAAGTGGGCACAAAAACCCAGCCCATTTGACAGAGCCGCCACTATCCTTGTGAGAAGCAATCAGACTCATGCCCGGGTCACGGCCGAATCCACGGCCGTCACCGCCGGCCACGACCGGGAACGCATGGGCACACCACCACCCCTAGGAGGACGCATGTGCGGCATCATCGCCTTTTCTGACCGCAAGGTGCTCGATCGCGACCTGACGATCCAATCGATGATGAAGATGATCGCGCACCGAGGGCCGAACGTGAAGGGCAGCGGGTACTACACCAACGACCAGGTGGCCATGGGATTCCGCCGCCTGAGCGTCATCGACCTGAAAAGCGGCAAGCAGCCGATCTTCAACGAGGACGAAACCATTCTCATCACCTTCAACGGCGAGATCTACAACTACCGCGAGCTGCGTGCCGAACTGCTCGAGGCGGGCCACACCTTCCGCACCGAGGCCGACACCGAGGTGCTGCTGCACGGCTACGAGCAGTGGGGCATGGAGGGGCTGCTGGGGCGCATCCGCGGCATGTTCGCGTTCCTGATCTGGGACGACAACAAGAAGGCCATGTTCGGCGCCCGCGACTTCTTCGGCATCAAGCCGCTTTACTACTACCATCAGGACGGCACGTTCATCGTCGGCTCGGAGATCAAGTCGTTCCTGGTGCACCCGAACTTCAGGAAGGAGCTCAACGAGAAGGCCATCAAACCGTTCCTGATGAACCAGTACAACGACCTCAAGGAGACCTTCTTCAAGGGTGTCTACCGCTTCCCGGCCGGCCACTGGTTCGAGTTCAAGGACGACAGGATGGACGTCCATGAGTTCTGGGACGCCGACTACGGCCATGTCGACTACCGGCGCAGCGACGAGGAGACGATCGACGAGATCGACAAGGCCGTCCAGGAATCCGTCGAGGCGCACCGCGTCGCCGACGTGAAGGTGGGCGCGTTCCTCTCCGAGGGCGTCGATTCCAGCTACGTGACCACCATCCTCAAGCCCAACGAGGTCTTCAGCGTCAACTTCGACGAGGGGCCGTTCGACGAGGCGGGCAAGGCGAAGGAACTTGCAGACCATGAGGGGCTGCACTTCAACCAGTACAGCGTGAAGGCCGACGAGGCGTTCGAGGACTTCGCCGAGATGCAGTACCACCTGGACGAGCCCGACGCGAACCCCTCCGTGATCCCGCTGTGGTACCTCTGCCGCCTGGCGCGCAAGAAGGTGACCGTGGTGCTCTCGGGCGAGGGCGCCGACGAGCTCTTCGCCGGGTACATGAACTATGGCGTGCACACCAAGAGCCGCGCCATCTGGAACTTCGCGGCCGACATCCACAAGCTACCCGACGGCATGCGGCGCATCGTGGCCGGCACGGTCAAGAAGATGCCGAATTTCCCCGGACGCACGCAGATCTACACGCAGGCGGCGCATCCACGCGAGTACTACGCCGGGCAGTCCGTCGGCTACGACATGGCGCAGCCGACGATCTTCACCTCCTCGCAGGCCAACGCGGTGCTGCAGCCGGAGTACCGCAACGAGCTGACGGTCAACGGCCTCTACCAGGACGACTTCGACAAGGTGGCTGGCGCCGAGGAGCTCAAGCAGATCCAGTACATCGACCTGAAGCACTTCATGTTCAGCGACATTTTGCAGAAGGCCGACAAGATCTCGATGGCGCATTCGCTCGAGCTGCGCGTGCCTTATCTCGACCGCAAGGTGGCCGAGCTGGCGCAGACCATCCCCTCCTCGAAGCTCTTGAACAGCAACAATTCCAAGGACATCTTCCGCAAGGCCGCCAACCGGCACCTGCCCGAGGAGTGGTCGAAGCGGCCGAAGCTCGGCTTCCCGACCCCGATCAAGGCGTGGCTGCGCGAAGAGAAGTACTGCGCCCAGGTGCGCACCCTGTTCGGCGAGGACTGGGTGGCGCGGTTCTTCGACCAGGAGAAGATCCTGAAGATGCTGGAGGACAATTTCGACGGCAGGATCGACGCACGCCGCCAGATCTGGAACATCTTCACCTTCCTGACCTGGTACAAGCTCTTCTTCGTCGACTTCGACGGCACGCGCGAGCGCTACGAGCACCTGCAACCCGACGTGCAGGAGTTCATGGACAAGGGCGTGCTCGCCTGAGTCCTGCCGGCCGGTTCCTGCCTTTGACGGGTCGTTCCTGCCTCTAACAGACCGATCCTGCCTCCAAACGTACGTTGTTGTGGTTGAGCATGTACGTTTTGGGGCAGGATCGCTACATTTTGGGGCAGGATACCGTCCGGATATGACCGGATATCGACGAAACATGAACGGATATGGCCACATAGGGTGACGTTGCCCCGATAATCCCCCATGCCGCATTATCATGGTTCGCGTAACGAAGACGACGACGCGGCGCGGATGCCGCGACCGAGCAGGCAGCGGAGAAAGGCATGGGCGAGCAGATGGCGGAAACGAAGCACGACGAGCCGGCGGTGGAGCCGGACACCCAGCGCGGCCCGGTGCGGCAGATCGTCATCATGATCGTCGTCGGCCTGGTGGCGGGCGTGTTCTCGGGGCTGTTCGGCATCGGCGGCGGCTCGATCATCGTGCCGACCCTGGTGTGGCTGGGCATGAGCCAGCGCCACGCGGCGGCCACCTCGCTCGCGTCCATCATCCCGCTTTCGATATCGGGCGTCATCTCGTACGCGACCAGCGGCCATGTGGACTGGATCGCGGCGCTGCTGATGATCGTGGGCACCATCATCGGCTCGCAGATCGGCAGCTGGCTGCTCTCGCGCCTGCCCGAGCTCTTCCTGCGCTGGTTCTTCGTCGTCTTCCTCGCGTTCGTGACGGTCTCGCAGCTCGTGTTCGTGCCCTCGCGCGACTCGTCGATCCATATGAGCGCGGCCAAGGGCGTGCTGCTGGTCCTGCTCGGCATCTTCATCGGCATGATGTCGGCGCTGCTGGGCATCGGCGGCGGTGCCATCACCGTGCCCGCCCTCTCGCTGGCGTTCGGGGCCAGCGACCTCATCGCACGCGGCACCTCGTTGCTCGCCATGTTCCCCAGCTCCATCACCGGCACCATCGCGAACTGGAAGCGCGGCCTGGTGCACCTGAAGAACGGCCTCATCGTCGGCATCGCCGCCGCCGTGGCCACGCCGTTGGGCACGCTCATCGCCTCGGGCATCCCGGCGCGGATCGGGGCCTACCTGCTGGCCGCCTACCTCTTCGTCATCATGCTGCGCTCGGCATGGACGGCGCTCAAGATCACGCCCGGCGTCGGGCCGAAGCTCGCTCGGAAGTAGAAGCAGAACCGTTCGGCACTCTCACGTATCCCACGCCAGTCAGCGGCGGGATGCGAAGAAACCGGTGAGGAGCCGGGTGCATTCGGGCTCGCGCACGCCGCCGAAGACCTCGGGTTTGGCGCCGATATGCGGATCGCGCGGGATGTCCCACACCGACCCGCAGGCCCCCAGCTTGGCGTCCCACGAGCCGAAAACGATGCGGCCGACATGTGCCTGCAGGGCAGCGCCCGCGCACATCGGGCACGGCTCGAGCGTGACCACCAGCGTGCAATCGGCGAGATTCCAGCCCTTGTGCGCGTTTGGGCGGGCGAGGGACGAGGCGGCGCCGCGCATGGCCTCGACCTCGGCGTGCGCCAACGGGTCGCCGCCAACCTCGCGGCGGTTGCGGCCGCGGCCGATCACGTTGCCGTCGGCGGCGAGCACCACCGCGCCCACCGGCACCTCGCCGGCTTCGGCGGCCTCGCCGGCCAGTCGCAGGGCCTCGCCCATCGCGTCCTCGAAATCCGTGGTCCCCAATGTCATGGTTCCCAGTGTAGGGAAGCGTGGAGAGGAGCGGCGGCGCGGCCGCCGGAACGCTCGGGGCGTAACGAATCGGAAGCGAAATAATCGTCAGGTATAGTGAAAAACAGAGATGTGCATATGCACGGATAATGACGGCCGGCGGCTTGGCGCGCAAGGTATGCGCCGGTGTCAGAATGGATAAACAACCGCGTCCGGACAGTGATAGACAGGGGAGCACGGCCGGGCCGTACCTGAACCCACGGGGCGCGGGAAGCGACATCGCCGGCGGGCAGCGGGCGAACAACCGGAAAGGCATTGGTAGTCTGTGGAAATCTTCGAGCTGATTCTCTGCATCCTCGGAGCCGTCGTGCTCTCATCGTTCATCAGCCGGTTCATTCCACGAATATCCACGCCGCTGGTCCAGATCGCACTGGGCGTGGCGGTGACCTACCTGCCCTCCTTCCCCGACGTGAAGCTCAACCCGGCGCTCTTCATGGTGATGTTCATCGCGCCGCTGCTCTACCTCGAGGCCCACGAGATCGACAAGCCGACCCTCTACCGGACGCTGAAATACTCGCTTCCCATGGCCATCGGGCTGGCCCTGGGCACGATGGTGATCATCGGCTTCGCCCTGCACGCCGCCCGTCCCGACATCCCCCTGGCTGCGGCGTTCGCGCTCGGCGCCGCGCTCGGACCGACCGACGCCGTGGCGGTCTCCTCCCTTTCCAGCGAGGCGACGTTCAGCAAGGAGCAGAAGGGCATCCTGCAGGGCGAGTCGCTCTTCAACGACGCTTCGGGCGTCATCGGCTTCCAGTTCGCCATCCTCGCGGCGGTGACCGGCAGCTTCTCCATGGCCACGGCCACCAAGGAGTTCGTCGTCTCCTTCGTCGGCGGCGTCGTCATCGGCCTGCTCGCGGGCGTGCTCGCCAACTGGATCTTCGGCATGGCGCGCCGGCTCGGCTGGGAGACGATGACCACGCGCATCTTGATGGAACTCTTCCTGCCGTTCCTCGTCTACCTCGCCGCCGACGACCTCATCCACGTCTCGGGCATCCTGGCGGTGGTCGCCTTCGGCCTCATCGTCCACTTCGACCACACCGGCATCAGCCCGAACGCCGCCCGCACCAACATCGTCTCGAGCAGCGTGTGGTCGGTGCTCTCCTTCAGCCTCAACGGCACCGTCTTCATCCTGCTGGGCATGCAGCTGCCCGGGGCCATGCGCGCCAGCTGGGACAACCACCTGGTGAGCAACGGCGTGCTGCTCTCGATCATCCTGCTGGTCTCGCTGATCGCCATCATCGTGCGCTTCCTGTGGGTCTGGCTCATCGCCGCGCCCAAACGCGACCCGGACGGCAACCGCTTCCGCCGCAAGCCACGCTCGCTGCGCGACGCCGCGGTGATGACCTTCGGCGGGGCCAAGGGCACCATCACCCTCTCCCTGATGTTCACCATCCCCTACAACGTGGAGACCGGCGAGGCGTTCCCGATGCGCAACGAGCTGATCTTCGTGGCCTCGGGGGTCATCATCGTCACCCTGCTGCTGGCCAACTTCATGCTGCCGCTGCTCGCGCCGAGCACGGATTCCGAGGAGACGGACTCGAAGCTCAAGGCCATCAGCATCGAGGTGCTGCGCCGGACGGTGGAGGAGCTCAGCGGGCGCGTCACCGACGAGAACCGCCGCGTGCTGCTGCCGATCATCGACTCCTACAACGGCCGCATCACCCGCCTGCGCCAACGCATGGGCTCGATCGACAACGCCAAGCTGGAGGCGCTGCAGATCGAGGCGCTGCACTGGGAGAAGGACTACGTCAAGGAACGCCTGAGCGACCTCAGGGCCGACGAGACGATGGACAAGCACGTCAAGGAGCTGCAGATCGAGGCGTGCGAGCGCATGCTCGACCAGATCATGGACACCCTGCGCCACACCAGCGACAAGAAGAACAACTATCCGGCGGTCTCGCAGATTCGCGGGCGCGCGCACCGGCTGCGCCGCCGCATCGTCACGCTGGGCAGGCGCGCCGACAACAAGATCCGCCGCAGCGCGCCCATCCTCAACGACAACGAGGTCTACTACTACACGCGCTCCATGCAGATCGACGCCATCAACTACGTCATCGACAAGCTCTACGAGGCGATGCGCGAGAACGTGCACCCCATCGAATACTGCTCGCTGCTCATCCTCGACTACCGGCGGATGCTGGCCGAGCTGCGCAGCCGGAAGGGCCTGGGACGCAACGCGGGCACCCTCGCGCAGATCGACGAGGTGAAACACGAGAGCTTCGCCATCGAGCTCGGGGTGATCCAGGACATGCTCGAGGACGGCGACATCACGCGCAGCCAGGCGAAGTATCTGCGGAGGAATGTGTATGTGATGCAGGTCGATGCCGAGGCTGAATTATAGCCGAATTAAACTGGTTAACCTTATTAATTCAACTTGCATCCTTCGCACGCTTGGCGCGTGCTCACCTCGCCTACGAAGAGTCCACAGGACTCTTCGCTTAACGGCTCAGCAGGTTGACGCCGAGGCTGAATTATAAACGAATCTGGCCGTCAAAGTGATACTCGACATTTCGCGCTCGAATATCGCGCTCCCATCGCCTATAGAGAGCCCACTGGGCTCTCTGCTTAACGGCTCAGCGATCAGCAGGTCGACGCTGAGGCGGAGCTGTAGTGGGATCCGGGTAGTTGGTTATTCGATGCCGGAGGAGATGTTGTTGAGGACCAGCCACTGGCGCACGTCGGTGAACTCCTCGAGGCTCACGGCATGGTCGAGGGTGTGGTAGTCCTTGGCGGTGAGCCAGGTGTGCTCCTCAAGCCAGGCGCAGGCCGCGTTGAGCTCGTACTTCGGCAGCACCGAATCGCGGTCGCCGTAACCATAGAACACCGGCGTCTCCAGCGAGGCCAGCTCGTCGTCGGCGGGGGCGGTGCCGGCCACCCTGGCCTGCGCGACGAAGCCGGAAAGCGCGATGACGGCGCGATACCGCTTCGGATTGATGCGCAGCAGATGGATCGCGAGCGCGGCGCCCTGCGAGAACCCGATCGGCACCACGTCGCGGCCGGACTCGATATGCGCGCTGACCCATTGGTCGACGGCGGTGGCGGCGGCGAACAGGTCGCGGTCGCGGTCGTCGCCGGCGGGCACGCCCTGGTGGAACCAGCTGAACGCGCCGGAGCCGGAGCCGAACTCGCCCGGCCCCTCCTCCTGCAGCACCAGCGGCGCGCGCAGGGAGGCGAAATCGTTGTAGGGGGCGACGAAGCGCATCATGTCGGCAAGGTCGGTCTCGTTGGAGCCCCAGCCGTGCAGGCACAGGAACATCGGGCGGGACGGCCTGGTCTTGCCGCCGCCCTGCGAGTACTGGACGTGGCCGACCGACATGGGCTCGCCGAAGCGCCCTGGGATCTCGGGGGATTGGCGGCCGACCAGCCCGTCGCCGTCGTCGTTCTTCGTTTCATTCGCAACTTCGCTCATGCCTCAATGATAGGTGGCGTGCCCAACAGTCACACGGGGAAGAAACGCGGGAACCGGGAGGCGCCGGAACGATGGTGGATATCGGAATGATGACGGAACCCTGTCGGAATGATGCCGAAAAGAGAAAACCCCGGTGCGCGAACACCGGGGCGAGAAAAGAGAGAAGAAGAAAGGTTCAGTTATCGAAATCCTGTCGCCAGGCTCTCGGCCAGTTGTTGCTGACATCTATTATGTAAGTCCCCGATGCTTGGCGAAACAACCAAATAGTCTGGGAATTCGCTGAAATCGATACTTTCCAGCCGTTTATTCACAGTTCCCACACCGCTCTGGGGCAAGTCCCATTTCATCACAACACCGGATTCACGACGACAAAGCAGCTGAACCAGCCTCTGTTTCCGTTGCGATTCCAACGAAACCAAGCCATCGCCACGCCATGGTAGGACCTCCGCACCGCCACCACTCACGTTCCCCGCCCATTTCGCCGCCATCGCGTCAATCCGCGCAAGACTTGGCAAACGACTACACTGAGAGCAGAACCACAATGCAACGCAGGGGGAATCACATGCTGCTCTCCGATCACGACATACTCGCCGCCCAGGCCGACGGCCATATCTCGCTTGACCCGTGGACGCCCGAGATGGTGCAGCCCGCCTCGATCGACGTGCGGCTCGACCGCTATTTCCGCCTGTTCAACAACCACGCCTATACCTACGTGGACCCGGCCGAGAACCAAGGCGACCTGACCGAGCAGTTCGAGGTGGGCCCGGACGAGCCGTGGATCATGCATCCCGGCGAGTTCGCGCTGGCCTCCACCTGGGAGTATGTCAAGCTCGACGGCACCACCGCCGCGCGCCTCGAGGGCAAGAGCTCGCTGGGCCGCCTCGGCATCCTCACCCACTCCACCGCAGGCTTCATCGACCCGGGCTTCGAGGGGCACATCACGCTGGAGCTTTCGAATGTGAGCACGCTGCCGGTCAAGCTCTGGCCGGGCATGAAGATCGGGCAGATGTGCTTCTTCCAGCTGAGCTCGCCGGCCGAGCACCCCTACGGCTCCGACGGTGTGGGCTCGCACTACCAGGGCCAGCGCGGTCCCACCCCCTCGCGCTCGTACGAGAACTTCTACCGCGCCGAGATCACTGACTGAGGCCCACGCCGCCGACCACGTTGGTGCAGAGATAATCACACTTTTAAGGCAACTTTCGTGATTACCCCTGCATGTTCAGCCAGATTACAGAGATAATCACACTTTTGAGGCAATTTATGTGATTATCTCTGCATCCATCGTGAAGTTGCGAGGAAAATCAGCTCCCCGCCAAGATTAGCCTGATTTTGCTCGCAGCTTGCGTCTGACGACGGCATTGGGTCGGGGTGCTGGGACAATGGGGGGCATGACTAACAAGAAGGGCCCAAGCAAAGGTTCGGGCGGGAAACATCGCAACGCGCTGAGAGGCCACGGGCCGACGCCCAAGGCCGAGGACCGCGTCTACCACAAGGCATATCGCGCCAAGAAACGCAACGAGAAGCGCCAGTTCGCCGATCCACGGCTGGCCGCGCGCCGTCGTGCCGCGAAGTACACCTCGGATTCCGACGATCTGGTGGTGGGGCGCAACTCGGTGCTCGAGGCGCTGCGCGTGGGTGTGCCCAGCACGCAGCTCTACATCGCCAACCGCATCGAGCACGACGACCGCACCCGCGAGATCATCAAGCTCGCCGGCATGCAGGGGCTCAACCTGCTCGAGGCCGACCGGCTGGAGATGGACCGCATCGCGCATTCGCGCAACCACCAGGGCATCATCCTCAAGGTGAGCCCCTACCAGTATTCCTCGCTCGTCCAGCTCGCCGACCGGGCCGAGAAGAAGTCGCACGCGATGGAGGAGGCGGACTCGCAGGGCGCGCGCATCGCCGCGAGGCCGCTGTTCATCGCGCTCGACGGCGTCACCGATCCGCAGAACCTCGGCGCGGTCATCCGTTCCGCTGCGGCGTTCGGCGCCAACGGCGTCATCCTGCCCGAGCGCCGTTCCGCCTCGGTGAACGCGGCGGCGTGGAAGGTCTCGGCCGGCGCCGCGGCGCATCTGCCGGTGGCGCGCGTGGTCAACCTGACCAAGGCCATCGAGGCGCTCAAGGAGCGCGGCTACTACGTGGTCGGCCTCGACGGCGGCGGCGACGCGATGGTGGGCGAGTCCGGCTTCGAGACCGACCCGCTCGTGGTGGTGCTCGGCTCCGAGGGCAAGGGCCTGAGCCGGCTGGTGCGCGAGTCCTGCGATTCGATCGCGGGCATCCCCATCAGCAGCACCGTGGAATCGCTCAACGCCTCGGTGGCGGCGGGCATCAGCCTCTACGCCGTCGCCCACGCGCGCCAGGTGGCCGCGGCCAAGGCCGAGAGCCAGGCCGAGGGCAAGTAGCGGGCAACCTCAGCCAGCATCTCTATGGAATCCGCCGACGACCTCACCGCCGTCGGCGGATTTTTTCATATTCATCATTCATCGGCACGGTCGCGGCCATCGCCATCATCAGCGTCACCGTCATCGCTGCCATCACCGTCACCGCCCGCATAGCCCTCGGCGATCACACCGGCATCCGCGTCGCCGTTGATCTCGGCGATGGCCTCGGAGTCGAGGCTGTAGCGCGGCAGGATCCGCTTGATATAGTCGTTCGCAGCCAAGGCGGTGGGCACGTCGTGACCGGCCTTTTCGGCCAGGTACCAACGGTTCTCGAGCACCTCGTGGAAGAACTGCGCCGGCTCGATCTCATCGCGGTATTCGCCCGGCAGCAGGCGTACGGTGGGCTCGAAGACCTCGCGCATCCAATCGGTGGCGACGATCTCGAGGTCCTCGCCGTCGCGCCATGTGGAGGTGCGGTAGGCGTCCAGGTCGTTCAAGAGGCGCCGGGCCTGGTTCTCCTGGACGTCGAGGCCCGTGAGCCGCAGCAGCTTGCGCGAGGCGTAGCCGGCGTCGACCACGCGCGGCCGCACCAGGACCCGCTGTCCGTCGTCGACGGTCTCGACCTCGAGCTCGTCGACGTCGAAGCCCAAATCGTTGAGCCGGTTGACGCGCTTCTCGATCTTCCACATCTCGTCGGGGCTGAAATCCTCCTCGCCGGTCAGCGCGCTCCACAGCGAGTCGTAGCGTTCGAGCAGCCGGTCGCCCACCCCCACCTCGTCGACGTCGTCGGGCAGCAGCTTGCCGTCACGCAGGTCCATCAGCTCGCCGATGATGTTGGTGCGGGCCAGATCCATGTCGTAACCGCGCTGGCCGGCCGTCAGCGAGGCGTGCAGGGCGCCGGTCTCGGCGTCGACCAGGCACGCGGAGAAGGCGTCGGCGTCGCGCAGGAAGAGCACGTTGGAAAGCGAGACGTCGCCCCAATAGAAGCCGGCGAGATGCAGCCTCACCATCAGCACGGCGAGCGCATCGATGAGCCGGTCGGTGGTGCCGGCGCGCAGGTTGCCGGCGAAGAGCGCGCGATAGGGCAGCGAGAACGTGAGACGGCGGGTGACCAGGATCGATTCCAGCGGCCTGCCCTCGCGCGTGTGCCGCCCGGTGACCACCGCGACCGGCTCGACGGTGGGCAGCTGCAGCTTGCGCAGCCCGCGCAGCAGCTCGTATTCGCGGCTGGCCGCATCGCTGGCGATCTCCTTCATCGCGTATATCTCGCCGCCCACGCGCACGAAGCGCACGACGTGGCGGGAGATGCCGCGCGGCAGGTTCGCCAGCAGGTCCTTGGGCCAGCTGGCCAGCGGCTTTTCCCATGGCAGGGTGAACATCCTGGGGTTGGAGCTGGTCGCCGTGATCTTGAGCGCCCTCGGTTCGGCCCGCGAAGCGCCGTCGGAGCGCGCCGAGACGGACGTCGCCTTCAGCGCCCTCGGGTCCAGCAGCCCACGCAAGTCCATGGTCAATCGTCCGTTCAGTTCAGTCGCAGTTCGGTGGCGGGGGAGAAGAAGTGAGCCTTGGCCGCATCGATCGCGACCCGGACGGTCGCGCCGACCTTCGGCAGGCCCTCCGGCCCCACACGCACCGTAGTCAGCCGGTTCTGATCGGACACCCTGACGGGTCGGCCGCCTGCTGAGGCATCGCCCGCTTCTCCGACGATGTCGCCGTAGACGTAGCCGTCGCTGCCCAGGTCCTCCACGTTGACGACCTTCATCGAGAAGGCTTCGGACTCCCCGGCACCGACGAGCCTCGCGTCCTCCGGGCGGAACCCGACGGTGACCCTGCCCCCATCGTCCGCGGTGAGCCTACCGGCCACGCCCTCGGGCAGCGCGACGTCGCAGCCGCCGACCCTCGCCTTGCCGTCGGCCACCGGGTAGGTGCCGAGGTTCATCGACGGCGAGCCGATGAAGCCCGCCACGAAGACGTTCTGCGGCCTGTCGTAGAGCTCGGTGGGCGTGCCGACCTGCTGGAGCGTGCCCCGGCGGATGACGGCGATGCGGTCGCCCATCGTCAGGGCCTCGGTCTGGTCGTGGGTGACGTACAGGGTGGTGACACCGAGCTCGCGCTGCAGGGCCGCGATCTGGGTGCGGGTCTGCACGCGCAGTTTCGCGTCGAGGTTGGAAAGCGGCTCGTCCATCAGGAAGACCTGCGGCTTGCGCACGATGGCCCGGCCCATGGCCACGCGCTGGCGCTGGCCGCCGGAAAGCGCCTTGGGCTTGCGGTCGAGGTATTCGGTGAGGTCGAGGATCTTCGCGGCCTCCTCGACGCGCTGGCGGATCTCGTCCTTGGGCACGCCGGCGATCTTGAGGGCGAAGCCCATGTTGTCGGCCACGGTCATGTGCGGGTAGAGCGCGTAGTTCTGGAAGACCATGGCGATGTCGCGGTCGCGCGGCTGCATGGTGGTGACGTCGGTGCTGCCGATGAAAATGCGGCCTTGGTCGACGTCCTCGAGGCCGGCGAGCATGCGCAGCGTCGTGGACTTGCCGCAGCCGGAGGGGCCGACGAGCACGAGGAACTCACCGTCTTCGACCTCGAGGCTCAGATCCGAGACCGTGGGCTCGTCGCTGCCGGGGTAGATGCGGGTGACATGGTCGAACACGACTTTTGCCATAACACGTTCCTTTCATCGACTGGCGCGCGGCGAACGCCCGGAATCGAGACGACAATCCATCCGCTTCGCCCGGAGACCGGCTGTGGTTGGGGCGCCTGCGGTTTCGTCCGGCATCGGGCCCTGCATAGCGCCCGGCGCGCCAAGTCGCCTCACACCATGTAGTCTAGCGAATCCTCGGGAATGCCGCACGGGCCCGCGGCAGCGGCGGGCGGACCCATCGGAAGGCCACCACACCGGGCCACGACGCGGCACGGCCAGCCAAAGCGAATCAGCGTGCGAAGGGATGGCGGCTGGCGAAACGGGCACGCATCACGGCCGTGGCGGCGAGCACCATCAGGCAGATGCCCAGCAGCGCCGCGAGCAGCACCAGCATTCGCGGCAACCCGCCGGTCAGGGGGAGGCTGGAACCCGTGCGATGCCAGATGGCATACAGGGTGACGTCGGTTTCCGTGGCGTTGCCGTTTTGGTCGAAGTAGGCGTCGGCGTCGGCCCACAGGTCGTTGGCCGCGCTGTGTTTCGGTCGCTTGTCGTCCTTGCCCGCCGACCCGGCGGCCGAATCCCTGTTCCATCCGAGGAAGTTGAACCCGGCGGGCCTCATGTCATTGCCTTGTTCGGGCAGCGCGATCAGCCCGTTCTTCTCGTCGTAGTCGATCAGCGCCCTGAGCTCGCCGGGCGGGGTGCCGGAGCCGTTGTGGGCCGGGTTCGCGTCGAAGGTCGTCTTGAGCCAGGGCAACGTGCCGTCCAGATCGGCTGGATCGGAGACGGTGCTGCCAACGTTCAGGCGCACGATCAGATGATGTGCGGAACCGATGGGGAACTTGGCGACGAAGGTCTCGCGCGGGTAGGAGATCTTCCAGCTCTGCACACCCTTGCCGTGCAGCTGGACGTACATGTTGTCGGTGCCGGACGTCTCCTCGCTGTGCTCGGGGAAGCCGTATTTGGAAATCAGCTTGATCGGAGTGTCCTTGACCTCGAAATGCTGGTCACGACGATAGATCCAGATGTCGTAGAGGCCGGGACCGTTCTTGAAATCGCTGTCGGAAGTGGTCCATTCCTGGTCTTCGACACGCGACCCCACATCGAAATGGCCACCGATCCTGAATCCATTGCGTTTGTCCGTGATGCCCATGCTGTGCAATTTGCCGTCGTTGCCGTTCTCGGTGAGCATCTCGATGTTCGAGCAGAGCGGATTGTCCGGATTGCTGGTCTCGCCATAGTTGGGGAAATTCGGGAACGGCGAATCGGCCGGGCAGACCAAGGCCTGCACCCAGGTGCCCTGGGTCCCGGTGGTGAGGCTGTCGGCCGTGCCGGTGATGGCGATCCTGCCGCGGTCGGTGGGGTCCACCTTCATCTTGTCGACCCTGACGCCCGAATCGTTCTCGCAGGCGTTCGAGCCGCCCTCGCTGGTCATGCACACGGAGATGACACCATCGGAATCGTTGCCAGTGTCCACCTTGCCGGTCACGTCCACCGTGTCGGTGGAGCGATGGTAGTGGATCTCCATATCGTAGGGCTTGGGAGGGTCGCCCCATATCGCGTAAAGGTTGAGGACGGCGCCATGGCCGGAAGGCGAGGCGGTGCCACCGGTGGATTGGATCGACTGTTTGCCCGTCGCGTAGATATTGCCGGATGACGACCCGGCCTTCGGGTCGGTGCTCCAGCCGAGCAGGATCTTCCTGGCGACCGCGGGCATGGCGGACGCGCCGGGCAGGGTGAGCGTGGAACTGCCGCTGTCGCCGTCGACGAATCCGTAGAGGGGCGATAGGGACGCGGCGGGCCCTCCGTTGGCGCTATTGCTGTCGAGATTGACCTGCACCCATGGCAGCACATCTGATTTTCTGGTCACCTCCGAGGTGGCGACCGTGGTGTGATAGCCGCCGCCGAGCGTCAGGAGCGCGGAAAGATAGTAGGACGTGTCGCGGGGGTACCAGCCGATGAAATCCGTCGCCGAGAAGGTGACGCTCCATGGCTGGCTTCCCGCGCCCTGGACCCTCACTTCCTGGGCCCTGGAGGTGATGGGGCCGGAACGCGTCGAGACGGCTCCGGACGAGAATTGCGTCGTGGCGGCCGAAGACGGGGCGTGGGAAGCGGGCTTCGCACTCGCTTGGGGACCCGAATCCGACAGGGCCTGCGGGGCGGTGTATTGGTAGCCGTGGGCCACGCGTTGCGGCGTGCTGATGACTTCCCAGTTGCGGCTGCGCGTGAACATCCAGACATCGTAGGAGCCGGAGCCGTTCTTGAAATCGCTGGCGATGGTCGTATACGTATGGTCGTTGGTGTTGTAGCGCCCGCCGATGGAGAAGCCGTCCGCGTTGGTGCCGAAGCCGCCGCTGCCGCCGTTGGTCAGTATCTCGATGTTCGAGCATTTGGCGTTGTCGGGATTGCCGGCATTGAATTTCGGGAACGGGGTGTCGACCGGGCAGACCAGCGCGCCCGCCCAGGTCAGATCGCCGGCGCTGAGCCGGTTGGCGGTGGCCGTGACGGCGAGCTTGCCGGAATCGCTCGGGTCGGGGAAGACCGCACTCACCCGGATGCCGCTGGGCTTGCAGGAGGTGGAGCCTGCCGCGACGTCGGCGCAGACGGTCACGGTGCCGTAATGGTCGTCGAGGTCGTCGGCGTTGCCGGAGACGGTCACGGTGTCGCTGGCGTGGTGGTAGGCGGCCTTGACGTCGGTGGGCGCGGGCGTGGTGCGCCAGACGGCGTACAGCGTGAGCGCGTTGCCCGTCAGCGTCGAAGGATCGTACTGGTGGCTGCCCGGGTCGTAGGCGGTATCCGCCGTGGTGGCGGAGGCGCTCGCGGACCATCCGCGGAACGACTGGTCCGCGCTGGCGGGCGTCATGCCCGTGGACTCGGGAATCTCAACGAGGCACATGCCGTATCCGTCGATGCGGCCGGTGACGCTGGCCGGCGCGCCCGTCGCGCCCTTGCCGTCGAACGAGAGCGTCAGGCACACGTCGCCCTGGGCCTGGGCGGAGACGCCGGCTTTTGGATCGGTGGAAACGTGTGGTGCCGCCGGTTGCTGGCTGGCCGTGGTCGCGGAGGTGGCGGACGGAAGGGAAGGCGCCGAAGGCATGGAATCCACAGGCCGCGCGGCCGATCGCGTACCAATCCGGGCGGCGAACGACGTGGAAGAGGAAGAGACGGCTGAGGCACTCGGAGAGGACTGGGCCCGCGCGGATGGCAAGGCACTGGCAGGGACCGTGGCCAACAACGTCGAACCCGCACACACCACCGACGCCAACACACGCCAGAACCCGTTACCCACAGCACACGCCCCCTATCAAACTCAGGCAACTGCGCGAGAGGCGATGCGGCATAGGCGTTGCTGGCGTCGTGACCTTCGCGTCCCCCGGCGCGAAGAATGATTGCGCATCCACATGCTCACACACAGTGACAATATTACGTATTATAGAGCAAACGTTCTACCTGAAAGGTAATGCGACGACCGTCGCGCTCCGCAATTTGGCATACGGCATTCGCTTTGTTGCCAAACGGGGTTCCCTCTTCAAGCAATTTGGTGTAAGCTACGCTACATTAGTAACAACGTTTGTCTGCATGTACATCAAAGGGCCATCAACCGCACAAATAACCCGACACTCGAAACAAAAAATGCAACAAATTGCTCATACGTATGATGTAATGATGCAAAACGCGCAACAAAAGACCATTTTTATCTACCCACAAAAACCTTCACAATTCCCATACTTATCGAAAATGGATAGACGATTATCCCTATTTTCTTGCCGTTCCGATAACGAAACGGAATTTCAGGGGTGCTAAAAAATCATTATCGATAATTCATCGCGCCGGAATATACCTCTCTGGGCTGAAAAAATTACCCGCATCTTGAATACAATGCTCACCTGTGCGTTTGCGCTTATGGTTTCGAGCATTATTACGATTCGTCAAGAAAACCATTGAAAAAGATTGTTTTTACACACCACTCCGCGACATACGTACTTTATTTATTAAGGTTTATCGCAGATAATCAGGAGCATGAATATGGATTCAAACGAAAGCCCAATCGAATGGCTGAAGCAGATCACTCACAGTGATTCCATCAACAAGATCTCGAAGCGCAGCGACATCCCCTATGCCACGCTCTACAAGCGCTTCAAGATGGACGACCTCGCCACCGACGAGATCATCGCCATCGCTCGTGGCTACGGCATCAACCCCGTCGACGCACTGGTGAAGACCCACGTGCTCAGCGAGGAGGAGGCTTCCGGCATCCGCGGAGCCAACGCACTCAAGCTGTGCACCATCCAGGACATCGCCCACGAGATCGTGCGTCGCGACGAATCGAAGAGTTGAGACCGAAGCCCTGACCGGGCTGGCGTAGACAACCGGAACAGCGAAGGCCGACGGCCGGATTCCAAGCATTCCAAGGGGAGATGCGGGAATCGGGCCGCCGGTCTTCTTGCGTTTCACGGGGCCATGGAAGGCAGGCGCCGAACCGTTGGCCTGAGCCGCGCGAGGCGAGTTCGGAGCGCATCCGCCGGCTCCGCGCGGACCTGCCTCACCGACGCTCAGCCGTGCGGCTGGGTCTCGGGCGGGATGACGGACTTATAGGGCTTGCCCTTGAACTGCTCGGCGTATGCACTCTTGGCCTTCGCCAGCAGGTCGGCGTCGGTGAGCGCATCGTATGCAGTCAGCGCGATGGTCTTGGCGGCCTGCACGAGTCCCTTGTGAGCCACACTGGACTGGCCGTTGGCCACCCACTGCCACGAATGGGCGGGCGTGCCCAGCGGCTCGAAGCCGCCGTAGTACTGCGCCGTGGGCGTGCACCAGCTCACGTCGCCGACGTCGGTGGAGGCCTGGCCCTTGGTGTCGGTGGTGTAGACCAGCGGGAACTTGTGCGTGCACATGCTCGAGCCGGCGAGCTCGCGCGCCTCGTCGTCGCCCAGGCTCGGGTCGGCGGCCTTCAGACGCTCGGCGAGCGGCCCCTCGAAGCCCTCGGGGTTGTTGGCCTGGATCCTGCGCTCGAACTCCAGCTCGTCGGCGGTAAGATCCAGCGGGCCGACCAGGTCGAGGTTGGCGTCCATGGCCTCGCTCAGCGGGTGGTTGGGCACATAGTTGGCGCACGCGGAATCGAAATCGATCGACATCGTGGTGTCGGTCATCATCGCGGCGCCCGTGCCGATCTTGACCACGCGGTCGTAGATCTCCTTGGCCTGCTCGAGGAACGGGGCGCGCACGAAGAAGTAGAGCGTGGAGGTGGGATGCACGACGTTGGCGGATTCGCCGCCGGCGTCGAGATAGGCGTAATGGATGCGCGCGGCGTCGATGATGTGCTCGCGCAGGAACTGCACGCCCACCGTCATCAGCGTGGCGGCGTCGAGAGCGTCGCGCCCCTGCTCGGGAGCCGCCGCGGCGTGGGCGGCGACGCCCTTGAAGCTGAAGTTGGCCTGCATCACGGCGAGGCCGGAGCCACCGGCGACCCCCGTGGTGTCGGCGGGGTGCCAGGTGAAGGCCGCGTCCACGTCGTCGAAGACGCCTTCGCGGGCCATGAACGCCTTGCCGTAGCCGCTCTCCTCGGCCGGGCAGCCGAAGAGCTTGAGCGTGCCCTTGAGATGCTGCTCCTTCATCAGGGTCTTCAGCGCCACGGCCGCGCCGAGGGCTCCGGTGCCGAGCACGTTGTGGCCGCAACCCTGCCCGGGCGCGCCGGCGACGAGCGGCTTGCGCTCAGGGTTGCCGGCCTCCTGGCTCAGGTTGCCCAGGGCGTCGTATTCGGCGGTGATGCCGATGACCGGCTTGCCCGAGCCGTAGGTGGCGGTGTAGGCGTAGTCCATGCCGGCCACGCCCTTCGTGATGTTGAAGCCCTCGCGCTCGAGGACCTTGTAGTGCTGCTCCACCGACTTCGGCACGGTGAACCGCGTCTCCGGGGTCTCCCAGATGCGGTCGGACGCCTCGATGAACTCGTCTTTCTTCTCGTCGACGATGTCCATGATCCGCTGCTTGTTGCCATCAACTGCCATGAAACACTTCCTTTCGAATCGTCCGCGGCCACCGACGGCCACGCCTTGCCTGTTGCATATCTCACCGAATCCATGCGAACGCTTCGACGCGCCCGGCACGTGGGAGCCAAATCGCAGGTCCCATCGGTTCTCACACCATAGGGCGGTCGGCCACGACGACACGCCGATGTGTCCACATGGCGGGCGCGGGAACGCGGGTTCCGGCTCGCGCGCCACCGGCTCCCTGCCACCAAGCGCCGCAGACACCGCCACCAAGCGCCACCAAGTGCACCACCGTGCACCAGGTGCACCGGCCACATCACCGCGCGAACCGTTCGCGCACGCCGAAATCCGCGAGCGCCACAAACCAGATGAGACACGCGGCCAACGAAACGACGGAATCCCAACGTTTCAGACACGTCGGAGAGCGCCTTGACGACATTGCCGCGGCGAGCGAGCGCCGAGATGCCCCTTGCGCTTTCGCGCCGCCTCCGTTATCATCGCAATCATGACATCGCAAATTCTATTCGCAGGCAACACCGCTGGGCTCGAGCGCACCTCCAGCCAGCGTTGTCTTCTCGGCCTGCCCGCGATGCCTTGTTGTCGCCGTTGATCGGCTGATTCACCCTTTCGCCGCGTTCCCTCGGGGAATTCGTCGGCACGAACCAGCAAACAGGCTGCTTTCCCCTGCCTTCGGGCACCCGCGTTCGCGCACCGTATCCGATGCGTCCCTGTCGAGGATTCCGGTTCCGGATTTTCCCTTATAGAGCCCAATGGCCATATAGGGAAACAAATCCCCGCACACGAACCGATACGCGATGATTCCCGCAACGGACGATCCGGCACCATCGCGTAACCGAACCGCAGCCATAACGCAGCCATACCGCAACCCCATAGCCCGCAGCCGCCGTCGCCTCGCCGATGGCCGGCCCGCGGATCACTTCAGAAACACCATCACCAGACCACCAGCCAAACCGACGGCAATACGACAACCAGACCGGCCGCGGCGGCACAATCGAAAGGAACATCATGTCAGCAATCCAGTGGGAGTGGACGGCGCTCGGCGTCACCGCGCTGCTCTTCGCGGGCCTCGCACTCCTGAGCATCAAGAAGAAGGCGGGCTTCAGCGTCCGGGTCATCATCGCCACGGCGCTCGGCATCGGCGTGGGCCTGGCGTTCAAGGGCCACACCACCTTCGTGGCCGCCTTCGGCATGGTGTGGTCGAACGCCATCGCCGCGATCGTGGTGCCGCTGCTGCTCTTCAGCGTCATCTCGAGCATCACCAACCTCGGCACCTCGCTGCGGCTCAAGCACATCGGCGTGAAGACGGTGGTCTTCCTGCTGCTCAACACGCTCACCGCCTCCGTGCTCACGCTCGGCCTGGCGCTGGCGTTCGGGGTGGGCAAGGGCTTCGACTTCAAGCTGCCGACCGACTACCAGCCCAAGCACGTGCCGTCCACGCTCGACACCCTCGTGGGCCTCTTCCCCACCAATCTGGTGAGCAACTGGGCCTCCAACCAGGTGGTGCCGGTGGTCATCTTCGCCATCCTCGTGGCCCTGGCCTACAACGGCGCGGCCTCCACCGCCAAGGGTGCCGCCGCGGTGAAACCCTTCAAGGCCTTCGTCGACGCGGGCAACGTGGTGCTTTCCAAGGCCACGCAGATCGTGGTCGGCTTCACCCCCTACGCCGTGCTCGCGCTGATCGCCTCGGCGGTGAGCAACAGCGACCTCGCCACGCTGCTGCCGTTGCTGCTCGTGCTCGTGGTGGCCTACCTCGCCATCGGGCTCCAGCTCTTCGTGGTGCAGCCGCTGATTCTCGCCGTCTCCACGCGCATGAGCCCGCTGCCGTTCTTCAGGCTCTACTGGCCGGTGGGCGTGGTGGCGTTCACCTCCGAAAGCAGCATCGGCACCATCCCCGTCACGATGCGCCAGCTGCGCCGCGGCGGCGTGCCCGGCGACATCGCCTCGTTCGTCTCCAGCCTCGGCGCCAACCTCGGCATGCCGGGATGCGCCGGGGTCTGGCCGACCCTGCTCGCCGTCTTCGCGGTGAACGCGATGGGCCTGAACTACACGCCGATGCAATATCTCATGCTCGTCGGCCTGACGCTGTTGGTCTCCATCGGCACCGTGGGCGTGCCCGGCACCGCGACCATCACCGCCACCTCGCTGTTCGCCGCGATGGGCCTGCCGATCCCGTTCATCGCCATCTCGCAGCCGATCTCGCAGATCGTGGACATGGGGCGCACCGCCCTGAACGTGGCGGGCTCGGCCAATACGGCCGTCATCGTCGCCGCCACCGAGCACGAGCTGGACCGCGACCTCTACCACGGGCGCAAGGAGTTCACCGACGTCGAGGAGAACGAGCTGGACCGCGAGGAACAGGGCGCGGGTGCGGATACCGATATGACTGGCATCGCGCCTGCCGATGACTCCGAAGCCACTGGCGCCTCCACCGTTACGGCTTCGGCCGCATCTGCAACCGATGGCACAACACCGAAAGCCACGCTCAACCTGAGCCAGTCGGCCACGCTGCTCGACTTCTCCCCGGCCAGCGCGCTCGACGGCCAGGACGAGGACATGTGCGGCATCAGGCCCGGCGCCCGGAAGTAGACAGACCTGCACGCACCCGGAACCTCAGAACATAGCAGACCGCGCGCCAGCGCGATGGCGGAACGTCATTGTTCCTGCATCGCGCCGACGCGCGGTCTGACGATGGATGGCAGCCGGCGATCATCCACCGGCTACCCGGCGATCACTCGCTTTTGCGGCTGCCGAGCTTCACGGCCGCGCCGGCACCGGCCAGCAGCAGCATCGCACCGGCCACGGCGGCGACGGTGACACCGGTCTCGGCCAGGCCGCCACGGTTGCCGTTGGCCTGCCCGCCGGCGATTCCGGAACCACGGACGAGCGCGGACTGCGCGTCCTCGAGCTGCACGTAATAATACGTGTAGTCGGGGTTGCTCCGCAGCATCTCGGAGGAGGCGGTGAGCGCCTGCTTGGCCTGGTTCAGCGCCTCGGCGAACACGCTCCACGAGTCGGCGGTGTAGTCCTGCTGCTTCAGCTTCTCGGCCTGCTCGACCTCGAGGCTCAGGTCGTTCCTGGTCTTCGGGGTGGTGGGCATGTCGGCGCCGGTCTTCTCGCCGGGCTTCGGGGCCTTGAGCCCGTCGACGGCGGCGTTGATGTCCTTGGTGACGGCATCGACATCCTGCTGGGTCAGGGCGTCACCGTTCTGCGCCTTGGTCTTGATATCCTGGGCCTCGGCGTAGGCGATCACGGCGTTGTACCACGAGAACTCGGTGTAGTGGATGTCGGTATCCACGCCGTCGAACCTGGCGTTCGCGGTGTTGAACTTGGAGATGTCGACCAAGGCGCCGGCCTTCGCGTTGAGATCGGAAAGCGCGGCATCCACCTCGGCCTGCGTGGCACTCGCGTTGTCGAGCACCGCCTTGGCGGCCGTACGCGCGGTGTCGAAGGCGCTGAAGCCCACAACCGCGAAATCGGCCTGCCGGTAGTCCTTCACCTTGTTATAGGCGGTCTGCAGAGCGGTCTTGCTCACACCCGGCGTGCTCGGCGGAGCGGGGGCGCTGGCCTCCACCAGCGCGGCGGCCTTCGCGTTGAGCTCGGTGACCTCGGCATCCACCTGGGCCTGCGTGGCACTCGCGTTGTCGAGCAACGCCTTGGCCTTGGCGAGTTCGCTGGCGAACGGAGCCCAGGAAGCGGCGGTGTAGTCGGACTCCTGCTTGTTCTTCACGGCGTCGTAGGCGGACTGCAGGGCGGACTTGTCGACGCTCGGCGTACTCGGCGTGGTGTCGGTCAGCAGGTTGGGGTCGAGGGCCTTGGTCGCGTCGTAAAGCTGGTCATAGGCCAAGGTGATCACATAGTCGCTATCGGAGGCGTGGCCACTCTCGAACTCATAGCTGGCGCTGTTTCGGGCATTGTTGAACTTCTGCCAGTTCTCGTTACCGGTGTAAGAGCTCTCCTGCACATCCTTCACCTTGTTATAGAGGGACTGCAGGTCGGTACGAGTCTTCAGGGGATCGGCGCCCGTGGGTTTGCCGGATTCCGCCTGTTGCAGATTGCCCGGATAACCCTGCATGATTCCGGTCATGTTGTCCACGGCAGCTTGGTTGCTGGCGCCAAGGGCGGTGTGGTCATTGGCGTCGTTGAGCATGTCCTTCGCTCTCTCGAGATCAATGGCGAAATCCATCCACGACCTCTGCGTATATTGCGCGGCATTGCCGGAAGCGTCGAAGAACGCCTTTGCCGCGTCATAGGCGGTCTGCAGATTGGACTTGTCGAAGTCGGACTGCGCCGAAACCGCCACGGCCTTCTTCTGCGAGGCAGCCTTCTTCGCCTGCTGTGCGATTGTCGTGCCGGCATCGCCCGTCGTCGGGGCCTGGTCGGCCGCCGCGAGTCCGACGCCGCCGAACAGCGTGCAGAACGCGGCGAACGAGGCGACAATCGTCGCCCTTCTTGTGTTCTTCATTCTTCGTCCTTATCTATGGGGTGACATACCAAACTAAAATTACCATATTTGATTCATTAATGTCTAATTGTGATACAGTGAAGCCAATTCTCATTTGCAAGGGAAAACGATTTCCGCATACCAGTACTTATCAGCATCGGGAAAGCCTCCATACACGCGGGGAACCAACGGTTCAACGAACCGACCAACGGCGAAGCCCGGCCAGATCAACCGACCTTCCGCAAACTTGCCCCCATGGATATCGCGTCGCATTCCGATTCCAAGTGGCTCGGATTCCATCCTCAAAACGTTTTATGCCATTCTCGAACCATGAGACCGTCGCCGGTATCGCCGCTGGCACGCTGGAATGACGGCCGAAGCCGGTGCCACAGCCCCGGTATCATGGGGGACATGAGCGACTTGAACGCGTTGAACCTGAAACCCGGGGCACTCGTCGGCGGATACACCCTGATATCACGGCTCGGCTCGGGCGCGATGGGGTCGGTCTGGCGTGTGCGCGACGACGGCGGGCAGGTCTACGCGATGAAGATCCTGCGCGACTCGCTCAAGAACGACGACGACACCGCCGATATCGCAGACGGCGACAACTACGCCCCCGGGCAGGATGGCCAGCTTCCGGCCAGCGAGGGCGAATTCCCGCACCGCCGCCACCGCCGCGACCCGCAGCTCACCGCCCGCGAGCGCCTGCGCCGGGAGGCCATGGCCCTGCGCCGCGTGCGGCACCCGGGGGTGTGCGCCATCGTCGACATGGAGCTCGACGACTCCCTGGCCTTCATCGTCACCGAACTGATCGAGGGCCGCAACCTGCGCGACGACGTGGCGGCGAACGGCAGGTACGTGGGCGAGGACCTCGAACGCCTGGCCCGCAAGCTCATCGAGGCCGTGCGGGCCGTGCACGCCCAAGGGGTGATCCACCGCGACATCAAGCCGACCAACATCATGGTCTCGGCGGCCGGGCCCGTTCTGGTGGACTTCGGCATCGCCATGAGCGCGGGCGAAAGCCATGTGACGCGCACCGGGCTGGTGATGGGCACCCCCGGGTTCATCGCCCCCGAGATCATCGACGGCGCCGAAAGCGGGGAGGCCACAGACTGGTGGTCGCTGGCCAGCGTGCTCGCCTTCGCCGCCACCGGACGGCCGGTGTTCGGGTCCAAGCCGATGATGACCGTGCTCGAGCGGGAGGCCAGCGGCAACGCCAACCTTGCCGGGCTGCCCGCGCGCACGCTCGCCGCGTTCCGTTCGGCGCTCGACCCCGATCCGGGCCGCCGCTGCACGCCGGAGGAACTGCTGCGGGCCATCACGCTGGATTCGCTCAATCCCTTCGAAGCCGACGGCGACGAGGATACGGCCGTGTTCGGCGACGACGGCAATGACAGCGACGGCGGCAACGGTGGCTCGACCGGCAATCCGGGGGCGATGCCCCCTTTTAGTCCGTCCGGCCCCGCCCGCGATGGCACCGGAGCACCACCGCCTCCGAACGCCTCCGGCAAGCCGGCGAACCTCAATACCACAGATAACCCCAGCGCCTCCGACGCGGCGACCGAGACCCTTCATCAGGCGGCCACGGGCGACCCGAGCAACCCGCGCTCGTTCTGGCGTGGCGACAAGACCGGCCAGGAGGCGATGACGCAAATCATCGCGACGGCACCACGAGCCAATCGGGCATCTTCCGCGGCCAGGCGCGACCCATCGCCCGACGACGGCTCGGATGGCAGCGCCACACGGGCTCTGTCCCCACAATCTCCGCCCACCCGGTCGCTGGCCCGGGAATCGGGAACACGGATGCTGGCGACCGCGGACGGGGTGCCGGAGACGCAAGCCTTCACCACGGCATATGGGGAACCGGCAACACAGGCGTTCACCACGGCGGACGGAGAGCCGCTCACCCAGGCGTTCCCGGCGCTTGACCGCAGCATGGTGCAGCCGCTGCGCCCGGCCCCGCAGGCAACGAACGAGGATGCGGCACCGAGCTATCCGAGTGCACAATATGCGCAGCAGGCACCGGCCGCCGAGCCGATGTCGTTGGCGCAGAATCCCGCCGACCTCAGGCGTCAGGCGCTCATCTCGCGCTCCACACTGCCGCTGTGGCTGCTCGCCCTGCCGATCGCCGCACTCGCCGCCGCTCTGCCCACCGTCTCGGCGCTGCTGGTCATCGTGCTGCTCTGGCTGCTACTCGCCATCGGCCATAGCGAGATGGCGCAGCTGCGGCGCGAGGAAAAGCGCGGGGGAGCGCGCAGACGCCACGACGCCGCGCTGCGCATGCTGGGCCTGCCGTGGCACGTGCTCAAGGCGCTGCTGCTCACCGTTCCCCGGGCTCTGCTGGTGGCGGCCATCGCCTGGCTGGCGCCCATCGTGGTCGACCTGGTGTCGGGCATGCCCACCGCCAATACCTTCTGGACGCTCGGCGGCTGGAACCTCGATATCCCCGTGCCCACCGCGCCGGGGGCCTCGTTCAGCGGTGGTATGCAGGCCGTGTTCGCCCTGGCCGCGTGGCTGGTCGTCGTCTTCACCGCTCGGCCGGAGGCCATTCGCATCGGCATGGGCACGCTGTGGGGGCTCAAACGCGATCCGGCGGAAGAGACCGCACCGGCCGCCGGCGAAAACGGCAATCCGAACGATTCCGTCCGCGTCAATGGCAACGGGGAAGTGATCGAAGGACAGGAAAACGGCATGACCGACGATAACGCCGATATCATGCCGACTGATGGCGAGACGGCTTCCGGCCCACGCCGGCGCCACGCGATTCGCAGGGGAGTGGTGCTGGCGCTTGGGATTCTCGCGCTCGCCGTCGCCATCGTGCTGCTGGCGCAAGGCCGGCCGATCGACTTCTTCCCGCTGCCCACGCCGGACCCCTTGGTCTTCTGACATATATAAGGTCTCCGAAAGCAGCGAACGCGTCCCGATACGCGCAACGCGCACGATGCTGAGCGAAAAGCGCGGCCCAAGTTCTTTCGCACCCGCTATTATGGCCAACAGTACGTGAATCTTCACCAACGTCTTTGATCATGATGGAAAAGGGATAGCATGTCACAGCCGAGCAACAAGCAGGCGCGCAAACGCCAGACGAGGGCCAACCGCCGTGCCGCCGAGGCCGCAGCGCAGAAGGCGCGCGAGGAGCAGGCCGCCCGCGAGCGCAAGCAGCAGACCACGATCGGCGTCATCGTCGTCATCATCATCGTGGCGCTCATCGCCATCATCGGCGCGGTCACCTTCCACCAGGTCAGCAAGAACAACGCCGAGCGCAAAGTGACCCCCGACCAGCTCTATTCCAAGCTGCAGAAAGCCAAGCCGCGGCCCGCCAACGCCAACAGCCAGGGCGGGTTCCTCATCTCCGAGAAGGGCATGAACAAGAAGGTGGCCGGCGCGCCGACCGTCGAGATATACATGGATCCGCTGTGCCCGGGCTGCGGCTCGCTGCACCGCCAGATCGACGACGACCTGCAGAAGATGGTCAACGCCGGGCAGATCAACCTGGTCTACCATTTCATGAACTTCCTCGACCAGGACTCCACCGACCACTATTCCAGCCGCGCCTCGGGGGCGGTGACCTACATCGCCAGCCACGATTCCGACACCTCGCAGGTGCTCGGCTTCGTCGCCAACCTCTACGAGGAGAGCTACCAGCCGAAGGAAGGCTCGGAATACCAGCCGACCAGCGACGCGCAAATCAAGGAGCAGGCCATCAAGGCCGGGGTGCCGCAGTCCATCGCCAACAAGGCGTTCGGCAGGCAGTACGACAAGTGGATCACGGCCGCCAACAACTACACGATCAAGCGCAGCGAACTCGCCTCGCCGTCGGGCACGAACGCGGGCAGCTTCAGCTCGCCGGTCGTCACCGTCAACGGCAAGATCATGGACATGGCCGAGCTCAACGAGATCGGGATGACGCAGAAGCAGGCGCTGCTCAAGGAGCTGGGCATCAAGGAGACCCAGATTGGGCAGAGCGGCGAGATGCCGTCCATCGGCGCCAAGGGCAAGCCGATCGCGCTCGACTGATGCGGGCGCCAGGCCGCTAGACCGCTAGACCACTGAGTCGCTCGGGCTATCGGTCACCTGGACGCCGAGTCCAGCGGGCCGATACCGCCAGCCAACAAAGCGGGACCACCGGGGTCATCAAGCCTCGGCGGCCCCATTTCATATAAGCCGGCGCCGGTGCCACTCCCGTATCTGCTCACAGTTACGCCATAAACGAGCCACTGACCGACGCTCAACGGCCCAAATATGGCGGGATTATATAGTTGCGCCATAAATGGGCCGCTCACTCGCACTCAGCGGCGTAAAAATGGCGGAATCACGAAAGGTCACCGCCGGACCGGGACGGCCAGCCTACGCGGTCTGCTTGGGGTAGGACGGCTTGTCCTTGGCGCCGAGCGTCGGCATGACGCCCTCGACGCCCACGCCGTCGTTGGTGAGCCCGATGGTCTGCAGGATCGCCTGCTTGTAGGTCAGCCCGCGGTCCGAGATCGCCGAGATGTCCATCATCGAGCCGTTGATGAGGACCAGCGGAGTGGTGATCTTGCCCGCGAACTCACCGGACTTGTTCTTCAGCTCGTCGCGGCGCAGCGTGTATTGCGCGGACGCCTGCAGCCAGGGCTTGTATTCCCCATCGAAGGCCTTGTCCGCGATGTTCTGCGGCACGCCCGCGCTCAGCGCCTGCTGCTTGAGCTGGTCGTCGCTGACGGGGCGGTAGTCCTGGTTCTCGGAGGGCTGGAAGCTCTCGGAGTGGATGTTGGTGAGGAAGTCGAGCAGGTGGTCCGGGTCCGGGTCATTGCTGGCGATGTAGGCCACGGCGCCCGAGGCGCGGGTGGAGTATTGGTCGCTCGAGCTGCCGTCGAGGAAGGTGACGGGGTGGATCGACAGGTTCACCTGGCCGGCGTCGAGCATCGAGCGGAACGTCTCGTCCATCTGCTGGTGCAGGACCGCGCAGCCCGGGCACATCGGGTCGGTGAAGATCTCGAGGGTGGGCGCGTTGGGCTCCGTCTTGCCGTAGCCGAGGTGGGAGAAGAGGATGCCGCCCTTGGCGTCGGCATATTTCGGCTTGAGTTTCACGGCCTGGAGGTCCTGGTAGGACTGCTGGACGGTGACGCTTTGGGCGACGTTGCGCTGGTGGATCGACTTGTAGCTCACCAGTCCGATCACCGTGATCAGCGCGATGACGAGGACCATGCCCACGAATCCGACGATGCGGCGCTGCCGGCGCTCTTTCTTCTGCTGCTCGCGGTGCGCCTGCAGCAACAGCTGACCGGCATCAAAGTTAAAAGGCGTATTCGACCCAGCTCCAGACAAATAATCATTGTCATGCCGTGCCATCAGATCCCCTTCCCTGGCTCAGCATCTCTCCGAAGGAGGTCCGCCTCCATACGCGGAAGGGACTGGATTCGACTTCCACATATCATAACCAAACACTTCTTCACATGTTCTGATTGCGAAACAAATCGTATGACCTAACTCACAATCATTCCATATCTGACTGCAATATATCAAAATTCATCCATTTTTCCGCTCTGCCTATCGTCGATTGAACCGACTTTGCGTAAAACGCAACAATTTTCGCGTACTGGCTCGTAATGTATACAAACCCTCCACTTTGTCCGCAATCCCGCAAGGCTCTACCTCAGAGCAGAAATCGTTGCCATCAGCTAAATACGGCGCTCTTCCACAGATTTTTGAGACAAATTATAATGAATCCGTCGCGTCTTGTTCTTGACGTGAAAACCATTCTCGCCGATGCGGATTATATGCAATCGACACCGCCTCGCGCAGCGCGACATGCAACTGGCGCTAAAAATGAGATACCCAACGTGCATTACGACAATTTCACCTATAGTGTTCAATAGTGACTGATGCCGTCATCAGATATGATGATTCTTCACAAACATCATACGATTCTCTTCGAAAGAAGCGGGTCAACGGTGGATGTGAGAAGCCGAGCAATCGGCTGGTACTGCTAAAATAAAGTAGCGTTTGGTCGTTTCCGGATGCAGATCCGCTGATGACCGTGCCTCCTTAGCTCAGATGGCCAGAGCGGCCGCCTTGTAAGCGGCAGGTCGTCGGTTCGATCCCGACAGGAGGCTCACGAACGCGAGGGGGCTAGGTTTTAGTGCAGTCGCACAGGCGCGATGTATCGTCTGGCCATAGATAACTCTTAGCTCGAGTAAGTATGGTGGTCTCTCCAACTCGAGACCGCCATCGAAGTGGCGAAACTCCCCCAAATTGCTTTGCCCTTCGGGGGGCGGGATAATCCCCTTCATTCCCACCCCTCTTCCCCTTTATTCTTTCCTTATTCTCTCCTCTCCTCCGAGGTGCGCAGGCGCCGAAACCATGCATCAAATCTGAATGTTTTTCAATGAATACGAAGCGCCCGTGCATTCGTGTCCGCCAGCGGTTAGACTGTGAAACAGTACCGGAAGAGTATGCGATTGCTCGGAAAATCGCCGGATCGGGGGATGAACGATGGCACGTCGATGGACACCGCAGCGCTTCATCAAGCTGAGGCGCATTCGCGTGATGGTGACCGCCGCGGCGGTGATGCTCGCGAGCGTGGGGACGTTCGCGGTGACGACGCGCAAAAGCGTGGCGCTCACGGTCAACGGCGAGACGAAGACCGTGACCACCTATGCCAACAGCGTCCCGAGGCTGCTGCAGGAGCAGGGCGTCAAGGTCAAGACCCATGACTTCGTGCAGTCGGCGCAGGGCACGCAGAACCTCGTCAACCACGACGTCGTCACCGTGCGCAGCGCCTACCAGACCACCATCACCATCGACGGGCGACAGGTGCCCTTCTGGACGATCGCCACGAGCGCCGACCAGCTGCTCGGCTTCTTCAAGCAGAGCGACAAGAACGCCGCGAAGGTCACCGTCAACGTCACCAACGTCTACAACCAGCTCACCGGCGGGCTCGTGATCAACAAGGCCGGCCCGGTCACCGTCATCGCCGACGGCAAGTCGTCGGTGGCGCCCAACGGCAAGCTCACCGCGGCCTCGATCCTGGACTCCAAGAGCATCACGCTCGGCAAGGAGGACCGGGTCAGCGTCGAGGACGACAACGGGCAGACGGTGCTGCGCGTGCAGCGCGTCACCCACGGCCAGCAGACGCGCAACGTGGCCATTCCCTTCGCCACGCACAACGTGGTCGACCCCAAGCTGCAGCCGGGCCAGTCCGTGATCGAGCGGCAGGGGCAGAACGGCAACAAGCAGCAGATCTTCGACGTGACCTACGTCGACGGCGTCGCGGAGAGCGAAACGCTCAAGTCCGAGAACATCACACAGGCGGCCGTCGACGAGGTCATCGCCACCGGGCCCACCGCCGGCTCGAACGGCGGCAGCAACCAGGGCAACGACTCCTCAAAGAACAAGGACAAGGGCAAGTCGGACGCCGACACCGGCAAGGCCGACGCGGATGCCAACAGCAGCGCGGGGCAGGCCACCTCCGGCGATGTGTCCGGCGGCGATTCGCCCAGCGCGCCGGGCAACGGCGGCGGCAGCGCCGCTCCGGATCCAGCGCCGAACCCGACGCCGACAATTCCAACTCCTCCGGCCCAAGGTTCGTTATGGCACGCCACGCCCGCGCAAGCACAAGCTTACGCAGTTGGAGCCGCAGCTCAATACGGTTGGACTGGTGCCGATTACGAAGCTCTGGTTTGGGTCTGGAACCATGAATCGGGCTGGAGTTGGTCAGCTGGCAATCCATCCTCAACTGCATATGGGATTCCTCAAATCCTCTACTACTACTTGTACACAAGTAGGACGGATTGGCGCGACAACGCCCAAACCCAGGTAGATGCCGGACTGTACTACATCGCGGGCCGCTATGGCAGTCCGTCGAACGCCAAGGCGTTCTGGCTGAATAACAACTGGTACTAAAGCGAACAAATTCCACTCACCAAAGTCTCGATTGCCGCGTCAACATTCGCTGACGTGGCAATCGTCGTATTCGGCCGGTTTATAAGAAGACGCACACACTAACTCGAGATGTAAAAATCGACCCTTGGAAAATCAAGGGTCTTTTTTTGATTCGCGGGTTAGTGTGTGCGGGTATCTTGGAACCATGAGCAAACGGACGGCAGACGAGACGCACGAAATCGCGAGAAGCGGCATCGACGGCGGAGCAACAGACACGAGCAGCCAGGCCGAGACCGGCCACCTGCTGGGCGCCGGCGACATCCGCCGCATCGCCGACGAGGCCGGCATCAGCCCGACCAAGAAATTCGGACAGAACTTCGTCATCGACCCCGGCACCGTGCGCCGCATCGTGCGCGAGGCGGACGCGGACGCCGGCACCACCGTGCTTGAGGTCGGCCCGGGGCTGGGCTCGCTGACCCTGGCGCTGCTGGAGACCGGCGCGAACGTGACCGCGGTCGAGATCGATCCGGCCCTGGCCGAGCGCCTGCCGCAGACCGTCGCGCAGTTCATGCCCGAGGCCGTCGGCCGGCTCACCGTCGTCCAGGCCGACGCCCTGAGCCTGAGCCCCGAGACGCTGCCGCAATTCGCGCCAGATCCGCACGGCGCCAACCCCTTCACGCTCGTCTCGAACCTGCCCTATAACGTGGCCACGCCCATCGTGCTCACCCTGCTCGAGCGGTTCCGCAACCTCAGCCATTTCCTCGTGATGGTGCAGAAGGAGGTGGCCGACAGGCTCGTCGCCACACCGGGCACGAAGATCTACGGGGCGCCAAGCGTGAAGCTGGCGTGGTACGGCCGCGCCGAGCGCGCCGGGCTCGTGGGGCGAAACGTGTTCTGGCCGGCGCCGAACGTCGATTCCGCGCTGGTCTCGTTCACACGCGACCGGGACGCAGAAGGTGAGGAACCAGGCGAGAACGCCTCGGACGCCAATCGAGAGAAGGTGTTCGAGCTCATCGACGCCGCGTTCGGCCAGCGGCGCAAGACCCTGCACGCCGCCCTGAAGAAGCTGGTGCCGACCGAGGCCTTCCAGGCCGCCGGAATCGACCCGAAAAGACGCGGCGAGACGCTGACCATCGACGAATTCACGGCGCTGGCCAACGCGGCCGGCCAAGCCACCGCCTGAGCGCGGACGCGGTCAGCCGATCGGAACAATCAAGCCGATCAGGCCGACTGAATGGCACCATCGGTAAGCCAAGCCGACACCGGGTTCGTCCGTCCGCCGAATCGACCGGCGACGCGACCGTCCAACCGGCCCGCGTCGCCGCCATCGCCGCGTCACGCTCTCAGGCTAAAGTTAGGGTCGTCGATATTTCGCCAAGACCTTGCGCGCTGGGCGCCGATGGCAGGCACGAGTTGACGGGAATGTGAAGGTATGCCGGAGTATATGGATGAACGCGAGGCCCGCAGACAGTATGTGCGCCATCGCCAGACCCGAGTGATCCTCACCACGATCGCGGCGATGGTGGTCGTGCTGATCATCGCGCTGCTGATGTTCTTCCACGTCTTCGGCATCGGCATCAAGAAGACCACCGCCGCGGAGCCGAACTTCGGAGCCACCTCGGTGTGCGCGCCGGTCGACCAGTCGGGCGCGCCAGCCAAGTACCCGCAGAACACCGAGGTCAAGATCCGCGTGCTCAACGGCACCAAGTTCGTCGGCTTCGCGAAGGCCGTGGGCGAGGCGCTGAGCAACCGCCATTTCACGGTGACCAACGTGAGCAACTACACCAGCCAGAAAATCGAGCGCACGACCATCTATTACGGCGTCAACTCCATCGACGAGGCCTACACGCTCAATTCGAACTTCAATGACGCGAAGATGGTGATGGACAACCGGCAGGACAAGCTCGTCGACGTCATCGTGGGCGCCACCTTCAACGACCTGAACGGCAAGAAGCACGTGCCGGCGCCGGGCACCAAGATCAAGAACATCCAAGGCTGCACCCCGCTCAAGAAGGTCAATACGGCGAAGCTGCCCCAGGCCATCGCGCACGACGCCGCGTGAGGCGTACGCCTGAGCGCAGGCGTACGAACAAAGAACGCAGAAAGCCGCCGAACTCCAATCGGGTTCGGCGGCTTTTCCATACACTCCATATCTATTGCGCTGCCAACGGGGCCAGCTCGTCAGAAACGCAAGAGCCTTCGCCTAACGGAACGCGGCCTCAGGCGATGCCTTCCTCGGCGGCCCAGCGCTTGAGCTCGACCACGGCAGTCTCGTGGTCGGCGGGGCCGTGGTCGAGGCGGAAATCGAGCATGTGCTTGTAGGCGCGGCCGACGGCGGGGCCGGGGCGGACGCCGAGGATGTCGATGATCTCGTTGCCGTTGAGGTCGGGGCGGATCGCGTCGAAGTCCTCCTTCTTCTTCAGCTCGCGCACGCGGTCCTCCATCTCGTCCATCGCCGAGGAGAACATCAGGGCCTTGCGCTTGTTCTGCGTGGTGGCGTCGGCGCGGGTCAGGCGGTTGAGGCGCTCGTAGAGCCGGCCGGAATCCTTGACATAACGGCGCACGGCGGAATCGGTCCAGGGCTCGTCGACGTAGCCGTGGAAGCGCAGGTGCAGGCTCACCAGCTCGCTGACGTCGTGGATGAGGTGGTGGTCGAAACGCAGCGCCTTCATCCGCTTGCGCACCATCTTCGCGCCGACCACGTCGTGGTGGTGGAAGCTGACCTTGCCGTGCGGCTCGAAGCGGCGGGTGGCGGGCTTGCCGATGTCGTGCAGCAGCGCGGCCAGGCGCAGGGTGAGGTCGGGTGCGGGCACGGGGCCGTCGGGGCCGGTCTCCAGCGCGATCGCGCGGTCGAGCACCATCAGCGTGTGCTCGTAGACGTCCTTGTGGCGGTGGTGCTCGTCGATCTCGAGCTTCAGCGCGGGGATCTCGGGCAGCACGATGTCGGCCAGGCCGGAGTCCACCAGCGCCTCGACGCCCTCGTGCGGACGCTCGGAAAGCAGCAGCTTGGTGATCTCGTCGCGGATGCGCTCGGCGGAGACGATGCGGATGCGCTCGACCATGTCGGTGATGGCCTCGGCGGTGTCCGGCTCGATGCGGAAGCCGAGCTGGGCGACGAAACGGACGGCGCGCATCATGCGCAGCGGGTCGTCCTCGAAGGATTGGCGCGGGTCGACGGGGGTGCGCAGGACGCCCTTGGCGATGTCGCCGGCGCCGCCGAACGGGTCGACGAACTCGAGGTCGGGCACGCGCAGGGCCATCGCGTTGACGGTGAAATCGCGCCGCGAGAGGTCGCCTTCCAGCGAGTCGCCATAGCTCACCTCGGGCTTGCGCGAGTCCGGATCGTATTGGTCGGAACGGTAGGTGGTCACCTCCACCTTCACCTCGGTGCCGTCGGGCCTGCGCCGCATCGCGCCGAGCGTGCCGAACTTGCGGCCCATATCCCAGAAGCCGTCGTGGCCGAAGCGCTTGAGGATCGGTTCGAACTGCTCGGGCCGCGCGGAGGTGCAGAAGTCGAGGTCGTGGCTGCTGCGATGCAGCAACAGGTCGCGCACCGGTCCGCCGACCAGCGAGAGCTCATAGCCCCGCTCGGCGAACATCCGTCCCAGCTCGATGGCCTCGGGCCACACCTCAAACTCCACGACTTGCCTCCAACGTCCAAAATTTACGCCATGACCAGCATACCGTCACCGTTGCCCCCATCGGCCGGGCGCCGGTTGCCGCTGGGCGGAAGCCGGAAACGGCCCTCCTTATTTTCTTATCGTCCCGCCCCTCCTGTCAGAAATCGGACAATCCTGCGAGAAAACGTATATTTTTACCGTCGAAAACATACGAAAACTAGCGGGATTGACCGATTACTGACCGGAAAACGGTGGCGAGGACCGGCAAATGCAATGAGAGTGCACCGAGATGATGGCCATTACTCTACCTGCACATCGGTCTGAGTAAGGTTGGAACCATGATAACGCCCGCAGACCTGGCCCGCTTGATGGCCAATGCCTCGGGCGACCATGCCCAAAACGGCGGCGACGGCGGGACGGGCGACACCGGCGAGCGCCTGAACGCCCCGGAACACCAGCGTTCCGGCACCAGCGAGGCAACGGATACCACGGACGCGGCAAACGAACCGTCTCCTACCGCATCGATGGCAACAAGCGCGACGAACGCGACCTCTACTACAGGTGCAGCCGCACCGCCGGATGTCCCCCACCGTTTCACTCCGAACGACCTCGCCAAGGCGGCGAACGAAGCGGCGGAGGATGCCGGCAAGACGGCGACGGTCACGGCGCACGCCGGGATTGCTTCGGTGGCGTCCGCCATCAACGCGGTTCACCAGGCAGCACACGCAACGGCTATGAGCAATGCCCGCAACACCGAAGGTTCCGCCAATACCAGTGGCGCAGATGCCATGGATGATTCCGGCAACAACGGTGACGGCCACGATATCGGAGCATCTGACGACGCCCGAGATGCCAACGATACCAACGACATCAACGACCCAACCGGTCAGGCGGATGCGGCCCGAACGGAGGATACGCACGGGCGGGGCAGCGCGGACGGCGCGACAGTGGCACCCGGAAACGCGGCAGACGCGGCAACGGAAAACGGTCACCGGCCCGTCACGCCGGCGGTCATCCGTCAGATGATGGCGACGACCAAGACCACAAATGTTTATGACTCCGGCGAGCCGATGAAACAGCGGCAAGGCAACGGCACCCGCGATGCCACTGAATACACCAGCATCGCCCACGTCGCGCGTTTCACTCGCGTCGAACACATCGGACGAGTCGAGCGCGGCCGGCATTTCATCAAACCCGACGGCGGCCCGACACCCAAGATGATGCCCCTGCACCGCCACGGCAACCGCCCCACGAAATTCGCGACGCTGCAGATGCAGGAGTTCCCGGTCGTGCGCGAGTATTCCGCCGGCGGACTAATCTTCGACGAACACCAGCGCGTCGCCATCATCGCGCGCCACTCGCGCAGCGGCCATATCGAATGGTGCCTGCCGAAGGGCCATATCGAAAAGGGCGAGACCCCGGAGCAGACCGCGGTGCGCGAGGTGCACGAGGAGACCGGCATCCTGGGCGAGGTGATCGACTCCATCGCCACCATCGACTACTGGTTCACGGGCACCGAGGAGCGCATCCACAAGCTGGTGCACCACTTCGCGCTGCGCCAGATCGGCGGCGAGCTGAGCGTGGAGGGCGACCCCGACCACGAGGCCGAGGACGCCGATTGGGTAGACTTTAAGGACTTGAACAGCGTGCTGAGCTATCCTAATGAACGCAAGATCGCATGGCTCTACTCGAAGAAACTGAACAGGCAGGCAAAAGGTTGACGTCACACTCCCACCCTTGCGCGTCCGGCGGCCCCGGCGCGCACCCGCGGCCGCGCACACCGTTTCGCCGTCTGAAGGCCTTTGCGACCGGCGCGGTGACGCTGCTGTGCGCCTTCGGCACGCTTCTGGCTCCGGCGGCGGCGAATGCGATGCCCGAACCCGCGCCAGTCACGCAGGGCACCAACGTGCGGCACAACGAGGCGCAGGCCCCCGCGGCCACCATCTCCATCACCGAGGAGACCAGCGTGGTGACGGCCGGCTCCGGCTACCATCTCAAGGCCGAGGTGCGCAATACCAGCGGCAAGGCCCTGGCGGCGGGCGCGCTCGACGTGGCCACCAACAGCTTCTATACTTTCGTCTCGCGCACCGATATCCAGCAGTGGGCCGACGGGGACTCGCGCATCACGGTGCCCAACGAGATCGGGCGGACGAACGTGCCGGCCCTGGCCAAGGGCGCCTCCACCACCGTCTCCATCGACGTCAACGCCGACAATCCCGCGCTCGCCCAGATGGTGAGCTGGGGGCCGAAGCCCGTGCGCGTGAGCTATGGGCCCGCGGACGCCCCGCAGTCGGGCAGGGGCGGCGACGCGATGGACGAGAACTACGCCACCACGCATACCTTCTTCACCCGTTCGACGGACGGGCTCAACACCGCCGACACCCCGGCCATGAACATCACCATCGCGATGCCGCTGACCAGCGACGCCTGGCACGTCGACGACTCGGCCCTGAAATCGCTGATGCGCACCGGCCAGATCAGCGAGAAGGCCGACGGCGGGACCGGTAGCGCGGATGTGGCCGATAATCAGGCCACCCTCAACGCGCTGCTCAAGGCCGGCGACGCGAAGTCCGACAAATCCGGGAAAACCGACAAATCGCAGGCGGCCAACGACAAAACCGGCAAGGCCGACAAGCTGGGGCACTCGCTCAGCCAGCTGATCGCCAAGCATCCACAGCTGCAGGTGGTCACCGATCCGACCTACGCACAGACGCTGGCGATGCCCCCGAAGTCCAGCGGCATCATGCAGCCCGGCGCCTTCGACATCAACGCCTACACCGCGATCGGCGACGCCGGCGCCTACGAGAAGGCGGGGCTGGGCGCGCAATCCTGGAGCGAGGCCACGGCGGTCGCGCAATACCGCAGCGCCCTCAACGACAAGAACGCCAAGCCAACGAGCTATGCCTGGCAGGCCGACGGCAACTCCACGCTGGAATCGCTGGCCAACGCCAAGCGGCAGGGCTATGGCACCGTCATCGACGCCACCGGGTCGACGGGATCCGGCGCCGGCCTCGACGACACGACCCACACCGGCAAGTTCGACGTGCCCACCGACGCCGGCGACGTCACCGTGCTGAGCGCGCAGAGCGAGCTGAGCCGGCTGGCGCAGGGCAAGGCGACCGACAGGGCCGCGGACGGCGAACGCAGCACGGCGGGCAGGCTCGCCAGGTTCATGGCCCAGAGCGCGTTCTACCAGATGGAACGGCCGTACGCCTCGCGCGACCTGCTGGTCTGCCTCTCACAGGATTCCACGGATTCGCTCGGCGAGATCGACGACACCGACGGCCTGATGCGCGCCGTCGAGCAGGCCCCGTGGCTCTCGCTCAAGGACCTCGGCACGCTTTCCGGCAGCGAGGCACGTCTCGGCGGCGCGGGCGCGGCCCGGGCATTGGCGGGCTCGACCGGACTGCACGCCCAGGCGCTGGCGAAGACCAAGGCCACCCTGGCCTCGTTGGCCGCCTCGCGCAACGACATCGCCAGGTTCGGCAGCTCCGTGCTCACCACGCCGGCGACCGCTTCGACGGATGACGGCGCGAAGGCCTCCGGTGACGGCAATGACGGCAGCGGCAATGGCAAGGCCAGCGATACAACCGGCAAGACGGCCAAAAACAACAAAACCGATAACGATACCGGCAACAGCAAAACCGAAACCGGCAAAACCGAAACCACCGACGCTGGCAACAAAGCCAACTCAAATAGCAAGGCCGGCGGCAACGCCACCCCCGGCAGCGATTCCGGCGACGCCCAGTCCCTCGCCCGCCAGGACGCCGACGCCACCGCGCGGCATTCGAAGGACGGCTGCACCTGGTTCAACGCGATCATGAACCTGCACGACGCCATCGCCCTGCACGCCCTCTCCTCCGACGACGCCACGGCCCAGCGCATGGACGCGAGCGCCCGGAGCCTCGCCTCCCAGCTGCTCGACGGCGTCTCGCTGACCCCCTCCGAATCCATCACCGTGGTGAGCGAATCGGCGCAGATGCCGGTGACCGTGAGCAACAGCCACCCCTACCCGGTGAAGGTGCGGATCTCCTCGATCACCAATTCCATGGAGGTCGCCACCTCGCGCTTCGCCACCGTGGAGGTGCCGGCCCGCAGCGAGACCCAGACCACCTTCCATGTGCGCGTCTCCACCTCGGGCAGCGCCACCGCGCACCTGCAGCTGCTCGACCGAAACGGCGACGCGTTCTCCGCCCCGCAATCCACCCGCATCACCGGCACCCTGCGCCTGAGCGACATGAGCGGCATCGTCTTCGTGGTCATCGCGCTCCTGCTCGGCGTATTCGGCCTGTGGCGCCAATTCCATCGCGTAAAGGATCCCGACGAATGAGTTCTTCAGTAGGCCACAACTCCCTGGTGATGGCCGTGGGGACGGCGGCATCGCGCGTGACCGGCCAGGTCCGCACCATCCTGCTCGCCGCCGCCTTGGGCACCACCGGCCTCGCCGCCAACGCCTACCAGGCCGGCTCCACCCTGCCGCAGGTCGTCTTCACGCTGGTCTCGGGCGGCATCTTCAACGCCGTGCTCGTCCCCCAGATCGTGCGCACGCTCAAGGCCAAGGACGCCGAGGACCGGCTCAACAAGCTCATCACCTTCGCCATCATCCTGCTGCTCGGCGTCACCGCGCTCATCGGCTTGCTCACCCCGCTGCTCGTACGCCTCTACGTCAACAGCAGCGAGGACATGCTGGCGCTGACCACCTCGTTCACCCTCTGGTGCGTGCCGCAGATCTTCTTCTATGGTCTCTACACCCTGCTCGGCCAGATCCTCGCCGCGAAGGACCATTTCGGCACCTACGCATGGAGCTCGGTGGGCGCCAACGTGATCAGCTGCATCGGCCTGACCGCGTTCATCGTGGTGTTCGGCCGCGCCAGCCACCAGCCGCTCGACTATTGGACCACCGGCAAGATCGCGCTCACCGCGGGCACCTGGACGCTGGGCGTCGCCTTCCAGGCCCTCATCCTCTTCGCGCCGCTGACCCGCATCGGCTTGCGCTACCGGCCGAGCTGGGGCATCCACGGCATCGGCCTGCGCTCGATGGGCTCCGTGGCGGCCTGGGGCGTGGGCATCGTGGTCATCGACCAGATCGCCAACGTCATCTACCAGCGCGTGCTCACCAGCATCCCCGGCCGGGCCATGGCGCAGCTGCATATCAGCGAGTTCGACGTGGCCGGCAACGCCAGCTACCAGAACGCCAACACCATCGACCTGCTGCCCTATTCGCTTATCGCGGTGTCGGTGGCGACGGCCGTCTTCCCCAAGATCGCGCAGGCCATCGCCGACCGTGACGTCGACTCCGCCCGCGCCGACCTGAGCCAGTCGTGGCGCAACGTGTGGCTGATGATGTGCTTCTTTACCGTCGCCTTCGTGGTCATGCCCGTGCCGATCACCCTGGCGCTGCTGCCGTCAATCAGCGTCAAGGAGGCGGTGCTCATCGCGGGGCCGCTGATGTTCCTGTCGCTCGGGCTGCCGTTCTCCTCCACCTATCTGATCGTGCAGCGAACGTTCTACGCCTTCGAGGACGGCTTCCATCCCTTCCTTTTCATCGCGGTGCAGTCGGGTATCCAGGTGGTGCTGCTGCTGGCCGGCACCCTCGTCATCTCGCCGTTCAACTGGGCCTCGCTCACCGCCTTCGTGCTCTCCGCCAGCTATGTGCTGTCATACCCGATGCTGTTCGCGATGCTGCGCAGGCGTTTCAACGGCACGCTTGACGGGCGTAGAATCGGGACTACGTTTGTCAAAGGAATTATCGCTTCGGCCATCGCGATAATCGGCGGTCTCGTCATGCGCCATCCGACGTATGCGCTGTTCCGCGCCGACATCGAGACCGGCACCGGCGTGCGAGGAGGGCACATGAACTGGTTCCAGGCGGTTGGCACCTGCGTGGTGCTCACCATCATCATCCTGCTGCTCTATGTGGGCACGCTCTCGATCCTGCGCACCCGCGAGCTGGCCACGTTCGTCGACGGGGTGGCGGCCCGCTTCGGACGCGTCGCGCCGGCGGAGCCCGACATGGCGAACATGGCCGACCAGCCGGCGGCCGCGAACCAGGGTTCCAGCCTGTTCGACGGCGATATGCGTCCCGATGGATCCTCTGATCTCAACGCTTCCGACGACTTCGGCGAGACCGGCGAGCCTGCCGATGGCATCGATGCCGACGATTCTGCGCCGATGCCCATCGACGTCCAAGGCGTGAGCATCCCGCGCAACGCCCCCGCACGCCACCACGCCGAAGTGCCGGTCGACCCGTTGGAGGCCAAGGTGCGCAAGGCGGCCGCAGGCCCGGTGTCGGAGGAATCCGAGGACGCGCTGAAGCAGGCTCTGGATACCGACGTGCCGGATGTCCAGTTCCCCGCGTTCCCCTCGCTGGACGAAGACGATCTCTCGCTTGACTGGCCCAGGCCGAATCCCGTGGTCGACGACAGCGCCGATTTCTCCTATCCGCTGGAGCCGACCGAACCCGTGCGGCAGACCCACCCCAGGGATCTCATCAGCCCGCAGGGAGCCCGGCACGGCGCCGACACCCGCGAGGCGAACGGCGCGAACGGCCGAGTTCCGCTCCCCAGCCGGCCCCAGAGCCAACCGCAAACCCAGGACCAGACCCAGACCCAAAACCGCTCCGAGCGCCGGGATCGGCAGCCCGACGCCGGGCCCGGGAACGCCGCCGCCCACGACCCGCACGACCTGGGCTGGCTCACCCCGGAAGCCCTGCATCTGCCCGCCGATTTCGACGACGGCTTCGATCCCTCGGCGCCCGCCAGGCACGGCGCCGAATAGCGCGAGGCGACGCGCGCACGGCATCGCCGTACACCTTTTCACAAAACCTTGCCAGAACAGCGGGCCCCAGGGATACCCGCACGGATAGAATGAGAACGGCGAAAGCGACCGTTCGCTCGCCGGACCATCCAACCCCACGAAGTAGAGACCACCATGAAGCCACAGCTCGGAGACATCATCAGCAACCGCTATACGTTGGTGTCGCTGTTGCGCAGCGTTCCCGGCCTCGAGGCGTGGAAGGTCAACGACCGCATGCTGGCGCGCGACTGCCAGATCTTCATCGTTACCGACAGGACCGTGTTCGCCGGCTTCGAGGCGATTTCCTCGTCACTGGTCCTTTCGCGCAACACGCATTTCACCAAGGTCAACCAGATGAAGCACTCGGGCGAGGTGCCCCTGCTCATCACCCGGCTCGACGAGGGTCTGAGCCTCAACGCCTACCTCGGCGGGGAAAGCAAGCGCAAGCTGGACTACGAGGCCATGCGCTCCATCGTCGGCGAGACGGCCACCGCCCTGCAGTTCCTGCTCGATGACGACCTGGAGTTCAACGCGCTGAGCACCGACATCGTGCGCATCACCCCGGCGGGCGTCCAGATTGCGGACGCGCCGCTCGTCGGCCTGCTCAAGAACACCGCGAAGACGCCGAAGATGGCGCCCGAGGAAATCGCCGTCCACCAGATCGCCGCGCTGCTCTACGCGATGGTGACCGGCCAGCGGACCGGTGCCATCAACGGCTACGACCTTTCGGCGCTGGGGGAGAAGGTGCCCGAGGAGTTCCACGTCATCTGCGAACGCGGCCTGACGGTGAGCTACAGCAACGACAAGCCGACGATTCCCATGGTCTCGCTGGCCGAGCTCATAGCGCTGCTGGGCGACTGGAAGCCGGTGGCGGAGCTGGACAAGTCCGAGATCGATCTGCCGAGCGTCGACGGGCCCGCCTCCATCAGCAGGGTGGCGCTGCGCCGCAGCGACCGCGCCGCGATCGTCGCGTTCCCGGAGGGGCTGGTGCAGAGCCAGGCCCAGTTCAGGGCGAGCAAGGGCGCCGGTGCGGGGGCCGCCGTGGCAGGTGCGGCCATGGCCGGCGGCAACGCCAACCGCGGGCGTAAAGGTACCGCGGGGCACGGCGATGACGGCAACGCGAACGTTGACCGGAACGGCGGCAACGCCGTCAACGGCAAGAGCAATGGCTCGCAGGGCCAGGGCGCTCGGAATGTCAATAACGCCAACCGTCCCGGTGACCGTGGGCAGACCGCGTCCGTACCGATGGCCAATGGCGACGGTCGCGCGGCGGCTCCGGCCGGCAACGCCAGCCAGGCCAATGGCGACAACGACGCGAACGCCGGCACCGCATCGAACGCTTCCAACGAATCCCAGGCGCACCAGCCAGCCGACAAGTCCAGGAAGTGGTGGGGCAAGCCGCGCAACCACGAGCACAAGCCGGCACGGCGCGACGACGCGAGCATGGACCTGCACGACCTGACGGCCGCGGAGATGGCGGACGTCTTCAAGTCCTTCGATTCCACCGCCGACGACTCGATCTTCCCCGATTTCGCGCAGTCGCCGGACATGGGCACGACCACCAATCCGACCATGCAGTTCGACTTCTCCACCCGCGTCGGCGACGGCGCCCCCGAAGACGACCTGGACGAGCAGGAGGTCAACAGCCACCAGTTCGAGGCCACCGGCCGCATCCCCATGATGGACGAGAACGGCATGGAGATCCTGCCCGGCGACGAGTCGGCCAGGGCGCTCGAGGCCGAACGGGAGGCCATCGAGGAAGCGAACCCCGTAACGCCGCCGAGCTTCACTCCGAAGTCCTCGCCGGCCCCGCGCAAGGAGCCCAAGGACATCGCCGACGCCCGGCTCTTCGGCAGGTTCACCACCAAGATGGTGGCTATCGTCGCCGTGGTGGTCCTCATCGTCGCAGCCCTCGGCGTGGCGGTCTACGCGCTGTCCAACAAGCCCGGCAAGGACCATTCGTCCTCCGTGTCGAACCCATGGCCCGACATGAACGTCGACAAGGTCCCGTTCGGCGGCGACGCCGATTCCAACGGCAGCAACGGAGGCAACGGCGGCTCGAAGAGTGGCGACAAGGCGAAGAGCGGCCAGCACAAGGCCAAGTCGCACGCCAAGGACGGCAAGGCCGGCACCTCCGACAAGCGCTCCAAGTCCGTGCCGAAACCGGCCGCGCCGGCGAACAGCACCCCGTTCGACATCGACAAGCAGGAGTTCCTCACCAATCCCGCGGGCCAGCAGGGCTACGGCTACTACATGCACCTGAGCCAGCCGCAGGACGTCTACCGCTTCGTGGTCAGGATCCGCTCCTCGGGCGGCAACGCCTTCCTGATCGCCGGCTCGAACCACGACCCCACGCAGGGCCAGCAGGTCGCGCAGTTCAGCTTCGACGCCAGCGGCACCACCGACGTCAAGCTCAAGAAGAAGGTGAACACGCAGGACTTCATCCTGTGGGTCCCCGCCTCGTCGCTGCCCAACAACCAGCTCTATATTGAAAAGGTACAGTTCTTCTAAGGCGCAGGCGAGCACGGCCGCCGGGCGGGAGGCGAGACGATGACGACAAGTGACGAACGCCGACATCGGCGTCGCCGGCTCGCGTTGGCGGCCGCGGTCGCGTTCGCTTTGGGCTGCGTCCTGTTCGTACTTAGCGTGATCGACCCGACGTTCGTCTTCTTCGGCGTCGCCGTGACGGCGAGGACCGGCGGGACGGCCGCGTTCGTGTTCTGGCTGCTCACCATCGCCCTCTTCCTGCTTTCGGTGGGGCTGCTGGTGGCATATCTCGCGATTCGCGCGCCCAGACGGGCCCGCGTGATCTTCGGCAAGGTCTGTGCCGTGCTGGCCATCATCACCATGGTGCTGCTCATCTACCAGGTGTGGTGGGTCTTCTGGTCCTTCCAGAACGCCACCGGCGGCGTCAGCGGCTATTACCGGCTGGAACCAGCAAGCCCGCGCGGCTGCCACGTGGTCGTCGCCCAATCGCCGTCCGCACGCCACGACGACCTCTACCTGCAGCGCCCGTTCTCGCCGGCCATCCATTACTTCCATTCGACGGGCGACGACAGGAATCTGGACGTGCGATGGAAAGGCGATCGGGCCTACGTCACCGCGGCACCGACGATAAGCAACCTCAACCGCCAACAGCCGTACCAACGACCCGCCGACATCACCGTCGTCTCCCCTCAGTGCCGCTGAAACGTCTTTGTATCCGCCTCGGGGCAATACCAGGCCTCCTGCCGCCAACCGTGACGAAGCGGTGGCGATTTAGCGGCGGCCATACCGCCGGCTCGGCCCATGAACTAGAGTTTTCGTACGGCTCGCCTCACGCGGGCGACACCATAATCGAAGCATAAGAAGGATCGGCAATGCCAACTGTCAACAACGACATGCAACAAGGCGGCTCGAAGGTCATCAAAAGCGACCCGTGGATGGATTCCTACGCCGCCCGGGCCGACAACATGCGCGCCTCCGAGATCCGCGCCCTCTTCGCCACGGCCTCGCGTCCGGACGTCGTCTCGCTGGCCGGCGGCATGCCCTATCTCGACTACCTGCCGTTCAAGGAGCTTTCCGAGCTCATCGGCAAGATGCTGCTCGACAAGGGCGACGTGGCCTGGCAGTATGGCTCGGCGCAGGGCGACCCTCATCTGCGCGAGGACGTGCTGCAGATCATGGCGCTCGAGGGCATCAAGGACGTGCAGCCCGACGACGTGGTCATCTCCAACGGCTCGCAGAACGCCATCGACCTGGTCACGCGCATCATGTGCGACCCGGGCGACGTGGTGATCACGGAGGCCCCGAACTACGTGGGTGCGCTGGGCGTTTTCGCCTCCTTCCAGGTCGAGGTGGTCAACGCGATGACCGACGCCGACGGCCTGATCCCCGAGTCATTCGAGGAGACCATCGTCGCGGCCAAGAAGGCCGGCAAGAAGGTTAAGTTCCTTTACACCGTACCCAATTTCCACAACCCCGCCGGCGTGACCATGAGCGTGGAGCGCCGCCCGCGCATCCTCGAGATCGCGCGCCGCCACCATGTGCTGGTGGTGGAGGACAACCCTTATGGCCTGCTCGGTTTCGACGGCCAGACCTACCCGGCGCTGCGCTCGATGGACGCCGAGAACGTGGTCTACCTCTCCAGCTTCTCCAAGATCATCGCGCCGGGCATGCGCATCGCGTGGATCGTGGCGCCCACCGGCATCCGCAAGAAGCTCATCCTGGCCAACGAGGCATCGATCCTCTGCCCGCCGAACATGAGCCAGATGACCATCACCACCTACCTCGACAACTTCGACTGGAAGAAGCAGATCAGCCAGTACCGCGGCATGTACAAGGAGCGCTGCGACACCATGGACGCGGCGCTGAAGAAGTACCTGCCATACTGCTCTTGGAACAAGCCCAAGGGCGGCTTCTACATCTGGCTGAAGATCCCGGAGGGGCTCAATTCCAAGGAGATGCTGCCGCGTGCCATCACCGCCAAGGTCGCTTACGTGGCCGGCACCGGCTTCTACCTCGACGGCAGCGGCACGCACCATATGCGCCTGTCGTTCTGCTACCCGACCCCGGAGAAGATCACCATCGGCATCCAGCGCCTGGCGGGCGTGATGAACAACGAGCTGAAGACCGCCGAGCTCTTCGGCCAGGCGGGCGTCGAGGCCGCCGGCAACGGCGATTCGGCTGCGGACGGCCACAACGGAAAGCACTGAGAGGGCAATCATGGCAAAGCACATCAGGAACACCAAACCCCAAGCCAAGGCGAAGGACAGCACGCCCATCGACCGCGCGGCCACCAAGGTGCTGGTCATCTGCGGGGGCATGAGCCACGAGCGCGACGTGTCGCTCGCCAGCGGCCACCGCGTCGGCGGCTACCTCGAGACGGCCGGCTTCGACGTCCGCTTCCACGACATGGACGACGACCTGCTGCCCTATCTGGGCTCGCCCAAGACCCGCCCCGACATCGTCTGGCCGCTGCTGCACGGGGCCAACGGCGAGGACGGTTCCATCCGCGACATCCTCGAGATGGAGGGGCTGCCCTATATCGGCTCGCGCGCCAAGGCCTCGCGCACCGCCTGGAGCAAGCCGATCGCCAAGAACGTGGTGCGCAAGCTCGGCGGGCTCTCCACGCCCTATTCGGTCACGCTGCCGGAGTCGATGTTCCGCGAGCTCGGCGCCAAGAAGGTGGTGGACCTGCTGGTCTCCTCGCTCAAGCTGCCGCTTTTCGTCAAGCCGACGATGGGCGGGTCGGCGATGGGCTGCACCCGCGTCGACAAGGCCTCGCAGCTGCCGCAGGCCATGGTGGACTGCTTCGCGTACGGTGACGTGGCGCTGGTGGAGCGGGCCGTCATCGGCACCGAGATCTCGGTCTCCGTGCTCGAGATCGACGGCGAGCCGCTGGCGCTGCCTCCGCTGGAAGTCTCCACGCCCGACGGCGACTACGACTACGAGGCCCGCACCACGCCGGGGCCCACGGACTTCTACGTGCCCGCCCGCCTGCCGGAGGAGACGCTCAAGGCCGCGCAGGACGCCGCCCTGGCCGCCCACCACACGCTGGGCCTGCGCGACATCTCCCGCACCGACTTCATCGTCGACGCCGACGGCACCCCGCAGTTCCTGGAATCGAACGTGGCCCCGGGCATGACCGCCACCTCGCAGCTGCCGCAGGCCGCGGTGGCCGCCGGACACCATCTGCCCGACCTCTACTCCCAGCTGGTCGAATCGGTTATCCGCCAGCATCGCGCCGAGTAGCGACCAACACCCACACGTCACCGGCCCGAACATGGCGATATCTTGAAATTCCGCCATTTTCGGGCCGGTGACGTCGTCTCAGCGGCTTGTTTATGGCGCAAGTCCTGATTCACAGCCCCAGCTGCGCGCGGGACGGCACGCACAGGACGATGACGGCGACCAGCACCACCACCATGGCCGCGCCATAGACCAGCATCCGCACCGTGAGCGTCCGCCTGCGCAGCGCCGGCACACCGCGCGCCAGCAGCCAGGTGAGCGCCAGACCGACGAGGAAGCCGCCCACATGCGCCTGCCACGCCACGTTCGGCGTGATCAGCGGCATCGCGAAGTTGATGGCCATGAAGACGACCATCGAGCGGATGTCCTCGCCCGAGCGGCGGAAGACGACGAGCACCGCCGCGAACAGCCCGAACAGCGCGCCGGACGCCCCGTAGGCCGACATCGCCCAGTTGCCGACCAGCCGGCAGTAGACCACCAGCCCCGCGGCGCCGCCCAGCCCGGAGATGAGGTAGAGCGCCAGGAAATGCCAGTGGCCCATCAGCTTCTCGAGGAACGGCCCGATCGAGAGCAGCGCGAGCATGTTGAAGAGCACGTGGAGGACCGAGGGGGCGTGCAGGAACATCGAGGTGAGCCAGGTCCACGGCTTCACCACCGCCAGCGCCGGGATCATGGCGCCGTTGCTGAGCAGCGCCTCGAACGCGGAGGGCGCGGCGTAGCGAAGGACGATCTCGACCAGCCACATCGCCACGCACAGGCAGATGATGGCCCATGTGAGCACCGGACCGCCGAGGATCCATTGCGTTTTCAGGTCGCCCCTCCGGCCCCTGAGGTTGATTCGCCCACCAAAATTCGCCATTACCTCAGGATAGCGCACACACTAACTCGATATACGAAAACAAAACCGCCATTTTCCGCGGCTCCGATTTCGAATACCACGGTTAGTGTGTGCGCCGTCGGGCTTTCCCTGGCCCTTCCACCCAATCGTCACAAAAAATCGGCTACGATGGGAGTACGTTGGTTTGAACGTACAAGCCAACTCGTTCTGGAAAGGAGCCGTCATGGAGAACAAGTCTTCTAACGGTTGGAAGTTCTTTGCGCTGCTCTTCGGTGGTCTGCTCGCCGCGGTCGTCGGTCTCTATATGTACAAGCAGCAGAACCCCGACTACGATCCGTGGGAGGAGCCTTGGGCGAACAGCTCTTCGCCGGTCAATCTCGACCTCGAGAAGGACGCCGAGCCTACGGCCGACGAGGGCCCGCAAGCCGCAACCGCCTGATTCGTCTCATGCGCAACGCATGAACCAAGGGGACTGGCCGATGGCTGGTCCCCTTTTTGCTATGCCTTCGCGGCCGGTCGCATCGAATCGGCCGATGCGTCAAAAAGCACGAAAACGGGATCGAAAATCTGCTTTTCGACGCATTGAACTGGTTGCTTGCGTCGAAAAGCACGAAATCAGGGTCAAAAACCTGCTTTTCGACGCATCTTCGAATCGCGAGGCAGCCGGGCAGCCCGACGGCGGAGTCCGCGAGCGGGCATGCGCCATATACAATGACGGTATGGCAGCGATACGGGAACAGGACATCTCAAAGGGCATGGCCGCGCTCGACCAGTGGCGCAAGGCGGCGGACGGGCATCGCGGCGAACCGGCGGAGCGGCGCCTCGCGTTCTCACCGCAGGACCTGCCGCGCAACACCTGGGCGATGGCGGTGCGATATTCGCTCTACCTTTTGGAGAACAAGGCCCCCGGGCCCGGCGTGGAGGTGCGCATCGCGCCTTGGGGCGCCGTCAAGATCCTGGACGGCCCGGAATCCGACCCGCACAACCTCACCCCGCCGGACGTCATCGAACTGGACCCGGACGTGTGGCTGCGCCTGGCGTGCGGGCTGACCTCATGGGCGGAGGAGAAGGACGCCGGCCGCATCAGCGCGGTGGGCGAGCGCGACGACCTGAGCGCGCTGCTCCCGCTGGATTGAGGGCGGCGCCTGAGCCAGCCTCCGGAACTCTGGACCCGTCTTATTGACGTCAGCGCCATCCCTTGTCGAAACGAGCCGAACCCGCCACCCCGACACCCGGAACCCCACAGGCCAGAGACCGACGTCGCGTCGGCACAACACCATCACCCCGGAAGCTCGAAGTCCATTTCATCGATGCCATATGCCCCGCCAAAGCGATATGGAACGTCATACCGACAGCCGTTTCATTGGCCTCAGTACGCACCCTTGCCAAAGCAGATCCGAAACCGTCGCGCCGAAATCCGTCTCATCGGCGCTCCACGGCCTCGTCGGAGCGAGCTGGAATCTGTCTTATTGATGCCACACGACCTTTGCCGAAGCATGCCGAAACAGCAGCATCAGGACCCATCGCATCGGAACCCGGCGCTCACACCTTGAAGTCGAGGCCCATGCGCTTGGAGAGCCAGCGTGCGAACCACGAGATCGCGTAGTTGATGAGCACGTAGATGATCGAGGTGACCAGGTAGACGGGCAGCAGGCTGTTGTAGTTGGCGATGACCACCTTGGTGTTCTGCATCATCTCGGGGTAGGTCACCACGTAGCCGAAGGTCGTGTCCTTGACCACCACCACGAGCTGGGCGACCATGGTCGGCACCACGATGCGGAACATCTGCGGCAGGATGACGGAACGGTAGATCTGCCAGCGGGTGAGGCCCAGCGAGTAGGCGGCCTCCTTCTGCCCGAGCGGCACCGCCTCGACGCCGGAGCGGAAGACCTCGGCCAGCACGGCCGAAGCGTAGCTCGCCACGGGGATGACCACCATCCAGTAGGTGCTCAGGTGGATGCCGAACTGCGCCGGCACGAGGAAGAAGAAGTAGATGAAGAGCAGGGTGGGCGTGCCGCGCACGAACTCGATGACGGCGGTGGCCAGCCAGCGGATCGGCGCGAAGCCCGACATGCGCCCGAACATCAGCACCAGGCCGCACACCAGCCCGATCACGCCGGCGCCGAACGCCGCGCGCAGGGTGCCGACCAGCCCCATGCCCAGGAATCCCCAGACCTTCGGGTCGGCGAAGAGCTCCCAATACATCGGGTCGAACTGGCCGTTGATATAGAGGCGGTAGCCCACCCACGCGAGCAGCGCCACCAGCGCCAGCGCGGCGACGGCGGTGCCCAGCGCGATGCGGCGGCGGGTGCGCGGCCCGCCGGCCTCGAAGAGCGCGGCCTCGGTGGGGCTCAGCGAATGCGAACTCATCGACATAGCGCCACCTTCCTTTCGAGGAACCGGCCGATCGCGGCGATCACCAGGCCCGTGCACACATAGAAGAGCGCGGCCACCACGAAGGTGGGGATGCCCAGCGCGTCCTTGGTGTTGATCTGGTTGACCAGGCCGGTCAGCTCGGTGTGGGCCAACGGCACCATCGCGCCGGTCGAGGAGCTGACGATGACCGAGATGAAGAGCGTGACCATCGGCTGCACCACGGTGCGCAGCGCCTGCGGCATGATGATGGAGGAGACGATGTCGAAGAAGGTGAGGCCCAGCGAGCGGGCGGCCTCCACCTGGCCCGGGTCGATGGCGTTGATGCCGCTGCGCAGGTTGTCGCAGCCGAACGCCGAGGCGACGAGGATGAGCGTGACGATGACGCTGGGCTCGTAGTCGATGACCACGCCGATTTCGGGCAGCGCGAAGACGATGAAGATGAGTAGCGCGAGCACCGGGATGTTGCGGAAGACCTCGACGTAGAACGAGACCGCGGCGCGCAGCGGGGGGATGGGGCTCACGCGCAGCATGGTGAGCACGAACGCGAGCACGAGCCCGCCGATAAACGAGATCACGCCGATGCGCAGCGCCACCCCGTAGCTGGAGACGTACTGCCAGCCGTAGTGCGCGAGGAGGTAGGCCAGCGACCCCCATAATGACTGATGCTCGGCCATATCCACCTTCTTCACCATTCCTGTCGCGATGTGCCGTGCGCGGGTCGGCCCCGTTGGCTGGCCCGCGGCCCTAGTACAGTCTTCCATCACCCTACGCCACGCGTGTTTCGCGCCGGAGACAATGTTCCGCAAATCACAGAACAGATGCGGGTCCCGGATACGGACGACCAGCCGAGAATCCGCGTTCGGCGACGATGCGCCGATCCCGGCCCGGCACCGATGACCCACGTCGTACGGCATTGCCCAACGGCACGCCAGCCGGTGCGGCATCCGACCCCGGCCAACAAGCCAACCACCGTCCGCAAGTACGCGAATGGCGCCGCCGCCCTTGCGAGACGACGGCGCCACAGGATTGCGGATCGTAGGTACTTGGCCTACTTCTGCCGCTCGTCGATGGCGGGCGGAGTCGGCACCTTGGTGACGCCGGTACGATTGCCCACAGTGATCTTCCACAGCTTGGCCCACGTACCGTCGGCCTCGATCTTCTTCAGCCACGCGTTGACGAACGCGGCGCCGTCGGAATCCTTGGGCAGGCCGATGCCGTACTCGTCCTTGTCGCCGAAGGGCTTGCCGGCGACCTTGAGCAGCTTGGGCTCCTTGGCCACGTCGCCCAGCACGAGCGACTCGTCGACCACGTAGGCGTCGATGCGGCCCTGCTTGAGCGCCTGCACGAGCTCGGCGTCGGTCTGGAACTCCTGCGCGCTGGCCTTGGGCGCGAACTTCTTGACGACGGCCGGGCCGGTGGAGCCCGCCTGCACGCCGACCTTCTTGCCGGCCAGGTCGCCCACGGAGTTGATGGTCTTGTTGGTGGACTTGACCAGGATGGCCTGCTGGCTGGTCAGGTAGGGGCCCGCGAAGTCGATCTTCTGCTGGCGCGCCGGGTTGATGGAATAGGTGGCGAACACCGTGTCGACGGTGCCGTTCTGCAGCACGGCCTCGCGGGTGGAGGAGTCGACCACGCTCACGGAGGTCTTGGCGTCGCCGAGGATGTAGCGGGCGAGCAGTTGGGAGAGGCCCGCGTCGAAGCCGCGCACCTTGTTGTCGTCCGGGCTCTGCAGCGAGAAGAGGGTGGAGGACTTCACGCCGCCCACCTTGAGCACGCCCGCGGCCTTGACGGACTTGGCCCACTTGTTGGCGTCGACGCTCGAGGCACTCGCGACCTCGCCCGAGTTGACGAGCTTCTCATAGGCCTTGGTGTCGAGCGGCTTGCCCGTGGCCTGCGTGGCGTTCGCGCCCTTGGACGGCGACGAGCTGGGGGCGCCGCATCCCGAAAGCGCCATGCCCAACGCGGCGATCGTGGCCAACAGGCCGAACGCGGTCCTTTTCCTAGTTTTCGAAAGCACCATGTGCCCTCCTTCGTGTTCTTCTTGTCGTCGCGGAGCCGGCATGGCGCCGAACCCGCCTGTTCACAGGTTGTGGCGCGTGCGTCCAGCCACCTTGCCAGGCACGGTATCGGATACGATCGGCACGACCCGACCGGCCCCAAGGAAAGCGCGGCTGGACCCGCGCACCGGTGGTGGTTCAAGTCTAAACGCCGGAGACACCACGGTCCGCGAAAATTCATCCTATGGGATATCGCCGTTGGTTATGGCGGTCCATCGAAAGGTTGCAATCACGGCCAAACCCGCGTATGACCGCGGCACCATGCGGCACACGGCTCTTAGCCGTCAGCGAATTGCCGGGCCTAACGAAGCCTTGCCTTGAGGGCTTTCACGCCTACTTCGAGGCTCCCGGGCCTGGCTTTCGAGACTCGTCGGAACTTGTTTGCGACGGCTCCGAGGCTTCCGATCCGGCTTCCGAGGTTCTTCGAGACCTGCCTTCAGGCCTGGCTCGGGCGGGGCTTGCGCAGCGCGCTCGGCACCGGCATGTGAATCGGCTTGTGCGGCTTGGCCGCGGCCTTCTTCTCGGCGGCCTTGGCTCCACCCTGGTTCATCGCCTTCGCGGCGGCCTCGGCTGCCCACTTGGCGTAATCGTCCAAGTCGTCCTCGGCGGGAGCGGCGGCCGAATCGGCCTGCTCCGTCATCTTGGAAGTACTGGGGGAATCCTGCGACTTGGCATCGCGACGGTTCGCGCGGCCATACTGCTCCTCGACCTCTTCGAACGGATCCTTCGCGCCGCTGCCGGGCTCCTTCGCCCCCAGTTCGCGCGCCAGTTCGTCATAATCGGTATCGGTGGTCAGATACTTAAGCTTACGGGCTATTTTCTTCTGTTTCGCCTTTTGACGTCCGCGGCCCATCTGACCCTCCGAGTGTTTTTCTGTCGCTTTAATCCATCAATATGTAGGATACCACCCCGTTCGCCACGTTTCATTGTCGGCTCAGACTTTTACCATAAAAACAAGATTTCCAAGGGTTTCCAACGATTCGAGAGGTAGTCATGGCGGACACGCAGAGCGACGCGAGCACAGCACAGGTTACGGCCGCGGGCAACGAGATCAGCGCGAGTTTCGTCGCCGCGAAGAAGCGTTCGGACGCGGTTTCGGCGAAGCTCGAGAAGGACCCGGGCAAGTTCACCATGCTCACCGGCGACCGTCCGACCGGCCGCCTGCACCTCGGCCACTATTTCGGCACCCTCAAGGGCCGCGTCGAGATGCAGAACAAAGGCGTGCACACCAACGTGCTCATCGCCGACTACCAGGTCATCACCGACCGCGACACCACCGAGCACATCGGCGAGAACGTGCTCAACATGGTGATGGACTATCTGGCAGCGGGCATCGACCCCAACAAGACCATGATCTTCACCCACTCCGCCACACCTGCCGAGAACCAGCTCATGCTGCCGTTCCTCTCGCTGGTCACCGAGGCGGAGCTGCTGCGCAATCCGACCGTCAAGGCCGAGAAGGAGGCAAGCGGCCACGCGCTGACCGGCCTGCTGCTGACCTACCCGGTCCACCAGGCCTGCGACATCCTCTTCTGCAAGGCCAACGTCGTGCCGGTGGGCAAGGACCAGCTGCCACATATCGAGATCACACGCACCATCGCGCGCCGCTTCAACGAGCGCTACGCCAAGAAGAACCCGGTCTTCCCGGAGCCGGCCGCCATCCTCTCCGACGCCCCCGAGATCCCGGGGCTCGACGGCCGCAAGATGAGCAAGTCCTACGGCAACGCCATCTCGCTGAGCGCCACCGCCCAGGAGACCGCCAAGCTCATCAAGAAGAGCCCGACCGATTCCGAACGCCGCATCACCTTTGACCCGGTCAAGCGCCCGCAGGTCTCGGCGCTGCTGACCACCGCCGGCCTGGTCACCGGCCGCGACCCCGCCGAGATCGCCGAGGAGATCGGCGACGCGGGCGCCGGCGCCCTGAAGCAGTACGTCACCAAGTCGGTCAACGACTTCCTCGCCCCGCACCGCGAGCGCCGCGAGGAGCTGGCCAAGGACATGGACTACATCCGCGACATCATCCGCGACGGCAACAAGCGCGCCAACGAGATCGCCGAGGAGACCCTCGACCAGGTCCGCGCCGCCATGGGCATGAGGTACTGAATCCCAAACCAAGCAAAAGACTGAGCAAAAGACTGTAAATATTTGCGATTCTTAGAACACGATTCCAGATTCCAAGAATCGCAAATGAATTCTTAGCATAGTAAATTGGTCTGTTAGCAATTCCACGAACCAAGACTAAATTTCTTTGAATCCTTTTAAAAATTGCCAGATTTCTTGTAAATCGCAGTGACAAGAAATCAAAATTTTGTCAATTCTTTATCACTTTTCTGATAAGAAAGCAATCTTGCCGCACTCAGAGTGACATCATTCTTAGAATACAATCTAAAATTCTAAGAAGTGCAATATCGATTCTTAGAATCACAAACAGGAATTTGTGCAAATAATACGGCCATGGTTTCGGATTTGGCCGATGGGTTTGGGGAATGGCAGGAATAGCCACTCTTGAAACCCATCGGCCGAACCTGGAATCTCACACGTCGTAGCGCCAGGCCTTGTCGGTGATGACGCGGGCCATCGCCAGGCCGATCGGCAGGCACAGGATGACCATGAACGCACGGAACGCCCAGTCCAGCGCGTTGGCCGTGTCGAACTGGCCCAGGTAGAACATCGCGCGGTACATATAGAGGCCGGGCACCATGATGACGATCGACGGCACGGTCAGGCAGATGCGCGGGTAGCCGAGGTAGGGCGGCAGGAACCCGTGGCGCACCGACGAGCGCCAGACCGAGGCGAGCAGGCCGGCGAGCATCGCGCCCAGGAAGGCGGCGGCCTCGGGCGGCATGCCGAAATCGACGATGGTGAGGCGCAGGGTGTCGGTGATGGCGCCGATGATCGCGGCGGTGAAGCACATGCGCTGCGGCGAGTTGAAGAGCACCGAGAAGCCCCAGACCCCGCCGAACGCGCAGAGCACACGCAGGGCGCCGGTGACCCACGGATTGAGGCCGAGCGGCTCGAACCCCTGGGGGCTCAGGTGGACGATGGCCGCCACCATCCAGCCGGCGAGCGTGGCCATGAGGATGAGCGCGAGCGTGTAGACCAGGCGCTGGATGCCGCTCGGGAGGTCCATCTTGGCGATGTCGAGGCCGCCGGTGATCAGCGGGAAGCCGGGAATGACGAAGAGCATCGCGCCGATGTAGGCGGTGTCGTGGCGCAGGGCGACCGGGTCGAAGATGCCGATCAGGCGCAGCGTGCCCACGCAGGCGAACGCGGCCACCGCCACAGCCACGAAGGTGACAAAGAACTGGTTGAGGTGGTGGATGAACATGCGCCGGCGCACCCAGTGGCCGATGCCCGCGCCGACGAACGCGCCGATCATGTCGAAGGGGCCGCCGCCGAGCAGGAAGACGAAGCACGCGCACGCCACGGCCGAGGCGATGGCCGAGAACCACGGCGCGTAGAGCGGCTTGCGGTGCTGGATGAGGTTCAGCCGCTCGTGCGCCTGGCGGACGGTGATGCCGCGGCTCGGTTTCTTGGCGGGGGACTGGGCGGCCGAATCGGCGGTCGAGCTCGCGGTGGCCTCAGCGGCGGACTCGGTGGCGGCTTTGCCGGCGGCCTCGGCGGCCATGTCCTCGCGCGTCTTGCCGATGTGCTCGAAATGCTGTGCGTACTGGCCCTTCGGCGGCTGGAACCCGCGCTTCTTCGCCCGCCTGACGGCCTTCTCGCGCACCCGCTTGCGCCGCTCGATCTCGTGGTGCGCCTTCTGGGTGGCGCGCAGCACGGAGCGCTCGGCGTCGGGGTTGTCGAGTTCCTGCACCATCGCCTGCGAGACCGCGGTCTGCGCGTGGTAGGTGGTGGCGGGGGCGCCGATGTTGACGCTGAACCAGTCGGCGAAATGCTCGAGCAGCCAGATGCGCTCGGTGTTCACGCCCGTGGTCGGCAGGTCGACGACCTGGGTGATGCGGCTGACGCCGTCGCTGCACGAGACGCCCATGTCGGTGAGGTTGATGTTCGCCCGCACGTGCACGCCGAGCGGGTAGCCGATGCGGTGCATCAGCTCGCGGATGCGGAAGCTTCCCGTGCCGGCGCGCAGGTCGAGCAGCCCGACGCGCGCGATGATGCTCGCTTTCGCCGCGATGCCCGCGTCGACCACCGGAGTGTCCCAGTCGCGTTCGATGTCGGCGGTGTCCAGCGGCATGTAGTGCGTCAGGCGGTCGTGCACCTTGGCGCGGTGCTCGCCGTTGCGGCCGGTGCCGTTGGCCGTACTGTCACCATTAGCGTCACCGCCTCCGTTGGCGTCAAGGGAGGCCACCGCCTCGGCCACGCGTCGGTACTCCTCGGAATCCGACTCGTCCAGGTCTCCGAAGATGTCATCGATGCCCTCGTTGCCGCTGGCCGCGTCGTTGACCCCGTCGGTCATGGCAACCGTCTTCTCGATGTCCTCGGCCACGGTATCGACCGGTGCGGCATCGGCGGACTCGGTTGGCGCCGGGACCACGCCAAGTGCCATTCCATCCGTCACATCGTTGCGATTGCCACGTCCGTCATTTTCACGACCACGAGCATCACGACCGTCACGGTCACCCCGCCTGTCACCGCCGTTCAAGCCATCGGCCTTGTCACCACCGCGATCGTTCGCACCGTTCTCGCCGATTTCGTCGTCCGTCAAGTTCTTCCCTTTCCTCGCCATGGCAATCATGACAGCCATAGCGCTTCCCCGTCGCTCCGGCGGCACCCGCGTTCGCGCGCCCATCCAACCGGGTCGCGACGCAGGCAGGCGTTCTCTCGGACCCCACCTCCGGACACTCCATTCTTAGCACTGGCGACGTAACTGCCCCGGCGCACGCCCGCCCATCGAAATCATCCGCGCGTCAACGCAATCAGCACGACAACGTCGATAGGTCAAATCGCACCGCTCAAGCCCCAAGCAACGTCAGCGGGACGACGCGCTCACGCCATAACTCCAAATTCCCAGCATTGTCGCGTCAACTGTATTTTCCAGACCTTGAAATCTCACTCCCGCATCATTGCGTTGAGCATTTTACACCACTTTCATCATACATTTTCCACCCTTCCCGCCTTGCGTTCCGCGCCGATCCGTCCGCAATATGGCCATTATTGGTTCCTGTTACATAAATGTCGATTAGGTCACACTAAAATTGAAGCGAACTTGCCAGGCAATGGCTTTGGGTTCGCAACAGATGGCACCACAACCGCGGAGGAGCCGCGGAACGCCAACAGATCGAGCAACCGGCGCTTGGCTTGAAGGAGATCTGATGGCAAAAACAAGACAGCCAGACAACAATCAACCAATCACGCAGCCCGACGCCTCGATGTATACCTCCGGCGTGGGCACCAAGGGCCCGGAGGAACGCGACCTCCCCGAATCCCTGAAGAACGACATGGCGCTCTGCCTCGAGATTCTTCGCAAGGTGCTCGGCGAATACGACCAGGGCCTGCTTTCCACGTTCGACACCGTGCGCGGCTACGCCGTGAAGGCCAGCGCCGAACATTACGCCGAAACCATCGGCAAGGAACAGCCCAAAGAAGACAACCTCGAGAAGGCCGAGAAGGTCATCGACGCGCTCAACATCCACGACGCGCAGCTGCTGGCCCGCGCCTTCGCCACCTACTTCCACCTGGCGAACCTGTGCGAGGAGAACTACCGCGTCTCCGTGCTGCACAGGCGCGAGGCGGACGTCACCGAGGACTCGGCCACCGATCCGGTCAACGAACTGACCGGCGCCTACCACCAGCTCATCAATGAGATGGGCCCGGCCAAGGCCAAGGACCTGCTCGACAAGCTCGAGTTCCACCCCGTCTTCACCGCCCACCCCACCGAGGCGCGGCGCAAGGCCGTCGAGGGCAAGATCCGCCGCATCGCCAACCTGCTCAGCGCGGGCAAGCTGCTGGGCGGCTCCGACAAGAAGGAGAACTACCGTCGCCTCTACAACGAGATCGACGCGCTCTTCCGCACCTCGCCGATCGGCGCCAAGAAGCCGACCCCGGTGGAGGAGGCCGACACCATCCTCGACATCTTCGACAACACCCTCTTCAACACCATCCCGCAGGTCTACCGTCGCTTCGACGACTGGCTGCTGGGCGACAAGGCCGGCCGCGAGCAGCCGCAGTGCCCCGCCTTCTTCCACCCCGGCTCCTGGATCGGCTCCGACCGCGACGGCAACCCGAACGTCACCGCCAAGGTGAGCCGCGCCGTGGCCCGCAAGTTCAGCGACCACGCCGTCCAGGCGCTCGAGCGGGCCACCCGCAACGCCGGCAAGAACCTGACCATGGAAGGCGTCACCACGCCCGCGAGCGACGAACTCAAGGGGCTGTGGAACCGTCAGAAGGAGATGAGCGAGCGCCTGACCGACCGGGCCCTGGCCGTCTCTTCCAACGAGATGCACCGCGCCGTCATGCTGGTGATGGCCGAGCGCCTCCACTACACCGTGGTGCGCGACGCCGACCTGATGTACCGTGACTGTGACGAGTTCATCGCCGACCTGAAGACCGTGCAGCGCTCGCTCGTCGACGCCGGCGACCCGCGCGCCGCCTACGGCCCGCTGCAGGACGTCATCTGGCAGGCGCAGACCTTCGGCTTCCAGCTCGTCGAGATGGAGTTCCGCCAGCATTCGCTCGTCCACGCCCGCGCCCTCGAAGACATCCGCGAGCACGGCCTGCACGGCGAACGCGGCTCGCTGCAGCCGATGACCCACGAGGTGCTCGACACCTTCCGCGCGCTCGGCGCCATCCAGAAGCGCAACGGCCAGAAGGCCGCCCGCCGCTACATCATCTCCTTCACCAAGTCGGCGCAGAACATCCGCGACGTCTACGAGCTCAACCGCATGGCGTTCTCGAACCCCAAGGACGTGCCGACCATCGACGTCATCCCGCTCTTCGAGCAGCTGCAGGACCTGCAGAACTGCGTCGACGTGCTCGAGGAAATGATCAAGATCCCGGAGGTGCAGGCGCGCCTGAAGGCCACGGGCGGCAAGCTCGAGGTCATGCTCGGCTACTCGGATTCCTCCAAGGACGCCGGCCCGACCACCGCCACGCTCGCGCTGCACGAGGCCCAGGGCCGCATCGCCCAGTGGGCCAAGAAGCACGACATCGACCTGACGCTCTTCCATGGACGCGGCGGCGCGGTCGGCCGTGGCGGCGGTCCCGCGAACCGTGCGGTGCTGGCCCAGCCGGTCGGCTCCGTCAACTGCCGCTTCAAGCTCACCGAGCAGGGCGAGAGCATCTTCGCGCGCTACGGCAACCCGGTGCTGGCCATCCGCCACGTCGAATCCGTCGCCGCCGCCACGCTGCTGCAGTCTGCCCCGAGCGTGGAGAAGACGACCACGGAGATGACCAAGAAGTACTGGCCGATGACCCACAAGCTCGACGTCGCCGCGCACAAGCGCTTCCTCGATCTGCTGGGCACCAAGGACTTCACTCCTTGGTTCTCCACGGTCACCCCGCTCACCGAGATCGGCCTGCTGCCCATCGGCTCCCGTCCGGCCAAGCGCGGCCTCGGCGCCAAGTCGCTCGATGACCTGCGCACCATTCCGTGGGTCTTCTCCTGGGCGCAGGCGCGCATCAACCTCGCCGCATGGTACGGCCTGGGCACGGCGTGTGAGGAGCTCGATGACCTCGACAGCCTGCGCGGCGCCTACAAGGAGCTGCCGATGTTCTCCACGTTCATCGACAACATCGAGATGTCGCTGGGCAAGACCGACGAGCGCATCGCCAAGATGTACCTGGCGCTCGGCGACCGCGACGACCTGCGCGACAAGGTGCTCAACGAGATGGAGCTGACCCGCAAGTGGGTGCTCGCCATCGTCGGCGACGACTGGCCGCTGCAGCACCGCCACGTGCTCGGCCAGGCCATCCGCGTGCGTTCGCCCTACGTCGACGCGCTCTCCGTCATCCAGGTGCTCGCCCTGCGCAGCCTGCGCAAGCTGCAGAAGCAGGACCAGGACGCCGCCGCCAAGGCCGCGGCCCAGGCCTCCGCTGGCGCCACCGGCAGGATCGGCACCTCGACCGGCTCCGGAACGAACGCCAAGAAGGTCGACAACGAGAAGCTGAGCCACGACCAGCAGCTCAGCGGGTTCACCTACCTCATCCTCTGCACGGTCTCCGGTGTCGCCGCCGGCCTGCAGAACACCGGCTGATCGCATAGCCGATCGCCAAAACGGGGCCCGCCGGAATCGTTGATTTCCCGGCGGGCCCCGTTGCTTTTGGGGAGAGGTATCGATCGGCCCGAGACGGCCTCACATTACACCCCCATATCCCGCTTTGTCTGTCACACATTTTCGGCCATATTCCGCCATTTTCGACGACTCGCCGTAGGTCCGTCCGAGAGGCAAAAACAAATTGGTCATTGTAAAGTGGAAGTGCTAGAAAATAGTTGTCTATATCAGCAGAGAAGAGAAAGAGCCATCGTCATGCAAAAACCAATCGCCACCCCCATCCGCGGCTGCAAGCCCGGTACCGCATTCACCCGCTACTGGAGCCAGTACGCCCAACTCAAAGGCCGCGCCAGCCGCAGCGAGTTCTGGTGGGCCATGCTCTGGGTATTCCTGCTGGGCTGCGTTGTCTCGGCCGTCTCGCTCTTCTTGCCGGACCACGTGGGCGACATGGTTGCCAGACTCTGGGATCTCGTCAACCTCTGCCCGATGATCGGCATCACTTGCCGCCGTCTGCACGACTCCGGCAAGAAGAGCTACTGGGTGGCGATCATGTACATCGCGCTGTTCGTCGCCGCCATCGTTCTCGGAGTCGGCGTCGGCATGTATGAGGACTCCGGCAATCCGGCGGTCGTCGCCATCGGCGCGCTGCTCATTCTGGCTGTTTTCATCCTCTGGCTCGTCTTCATGACCGCCAAGCCCGTCGCCGTCGCCCCGGCCAACATGCCCATGGGTGCCGGCCAGCCCATGCCCGTAGGCCAGGCCTTCCCCATGGCCCCTCAGGGTCAGTCGTTCCAGTCCATGCCTCAGCAGCCGGCACAGTCCATGCCGACCCAGCCCGCGCAGCAGCCCATTCCGGCCCAGCAGCCCATTCCGGCCCAGCAGCCCATTCCATCCCAGCAGCCGCAGCCGGCCCAGCCGGCACCGCAGGCCAACCAGCCGGCCCAGTCCATGCCGACATCGCCGACTCAGCCGACCCAGGGCCCGCAGGCCAACTAATCAAAGCCAAATTAAGATTCGGCCGGTAGGTTTTGCAAATTGGTGGCATTCCGCCACTTGCCAAAACCTACCGGCAATTTTGAACGATGGGGCAATCCCTCAAACATCAAAAACCCTTGAAATCGACATATAGCACCTCGATTCCAGCCAGCTAAATAGCGAAAAGTCCCAAAATCGACATTTAGAGGTAGCATATAAGCCACTAAAACATCAATTAGAGGAGGAATCGGTATTTATGAGCTATAAAAGTATCAGCACCATGCTCCATGCGAGCTCCTCCACGATGAAACCAGCCGACTTCGCCGAACAAGAATACCGACGCCGCCTGGAACTCCCCTCCACGATTCAGACCGATATCACGCTCGATGGTTCGCATAAGGTCTTTGCGGTACTGTCAAGTGAGGCAATCATGCTCATCAGCGACATCCTGCGTTGCGAAACCAACGTAGAGCGCGCGTGGAGGCAACTACCCGGCGTGGCCCGCAACGCCTATATCGGCGGCCTACTCGTCGAAGAACTGTTGAGCACCAATCAGATGGAAGGCGTCCGCTCGACGCGCCAAGAGGTCACGAAGGCCTTGCAATCGGCAGGCAATCAATCTTCCCACACCCGATTCAGTGAATTCGCCAAATTATATATCGGCATTTCCCAAAGCGAATCCTCAAAGCTACCGGAATCGCTTGGCGACATACGCAATATCTACGATCAGGTCGTGGACCACGAGCTGGACGATGACGACAAACCGGATGGCGAGCTGTTCCGCAAAGGCCACGTAGGCATCCAGGACATGGCCACAGGACGCGAGATTCATCGAGGACTGCCCACTGAAGCACACATCCAGACAGCGCTCACACAGATGCTCGCGTTCATGCACGCAGACGGTGTCCTCCCACTGCTCAAAGCGATTATCTGCCACTACGCCTTTGAATACATCCATCCTTTCTACGACGGAAACGGCAGGACCGGCAGATTCTTGTTGGCGCTGCAACTACGCAAATACCTATCGGCGCCGACGGCACTGTCGCTGAGTCCAGTGATTGCCGAAGGCAAGCAAGCCTATTACAAAGCATTCGAAGACGCCGAGAACCCACTGAACTGTTCGGAAGTCTCGTTCTTTGTGATCCAGATGCTGCAATTCATCCAGACCGCGCAGCACCGACTCGACGAGAACTTGACGGAAAAGGAAAACGCATTAGACACCGCGCAAAGAGCGGCAACGGAGTTCTCACACCAGCATGGTCTGGACGCCCTCACCAACGACATCCTCTCGATGTTGATTCAGCAGCATCTGTTCCACCAACAAGTACCACAATTGACCAGGGCGTTGCTTGCCCGCTATGAAGGCGTCGGACAGGCGCGAATCCGCACCAAACTAGGCACGCTATTGGAAAATGGATTGGTCTCCACCGTCGGCAAGCGACCGATCTATTACCAGCTTTCCCACCAGGCTTGCGAATTGTTCGGCCTGCATGGTTAGCGGCCGTTTTGAACGATGGGGCAATCCCTCAAACATCGAAAACCCTTGAAATCGACATATAGCACCTCGATTCCAGCCTCCTAAATAGCGAAAAGTTCCAAAATCGACATTTAGAGGTCACGCATAAGCCATCAAAACGTCATTTCAAGAAGAAATCGACATTTATGGCCCATGCGGGCTTCGTCGCAACCCAGCAAAAGCGCCATACATAAGCCTCTGGCCAATCCCCAGCGACTCACGTATGGCGCAAATCAGAAATATAGACGCTACGCCTCGTCGATCAGGTCGAGCATCTGGGCGACCGTCTTCTTGCCGAATTCGACCTTCTGCGAGGTGGTGCCGTCGGCGGCCGTCCTGTTGATGACGATGCAAGGCACGCTCATCGCGCCGTACTGCCTCTGCAGCTCGGGGAAGTGCGTGATGTCGTAGGCCTCGGCGCGCACCTTCGGATTGTCGGCGGCGATGCGCTGCGAGGAGAGTACCGTGGTCGGGCACATCGTGCAGGTCAGCGAGACCAGCACCATCACATCGATGGCGCCGCCGTCCGCGCCCAATGCCTCGATGCGCTTCTGGGTGGCGTCGTCGATGGACTGGCCGGGGCCGGCCGCGTTGTAGAGCGCCAGCACGAACGAATTGAACTCATGGCCGCTGGGCACACCATGGAACGCCAGTCCCGTGGGCTCGGCGCTCCCGTCGGCGCCGACCTTGCACAGGCGCACGCACGGACGGGCCGCCGGCATCGCGTCCTCGACGTCGAACGCGGCGCGGCCGTTGCCATCGAGTCGCGTCTCGTCCTCGTCGGAGGCGACGACGGTGGAAAGCTTGCCGCCGCTCAGGCCCACCAGCTCGTCGACGAAGCCCTTGAGCTCGCGCGAAAGGTTGGTCTGGTCGAGCGAAAGACGGAGCACCAACGACTGGCTCATGCGCCCGAAGACCACGTCGAGCTGCTGGCGGATGGCGTCGTCGAAGAAACCGGAAGTGCGGGGCGAGGCGGCATGTGAACCGGACGCGCCAGACGCGCCGGAAGCGGCGGCCGGCGCCGGAGACGTGCCGGAATTGGCGGCCTTGCGCGCCTGCTCGGCCTCGCGCTGCTCGTACTTCGAGGAAGTGGGGCGCGGCGGCACCAGTCCGGTCTTCTCGCTCATGTCCTTGGCATAGCGCTCGAGCTCCACGCCCGCCACGGCACCGTCCGAGACGGCGGTGACCACCTGGCGCAGGTTCTTCTCGCGCAGGTCGCCGGCCGCGTAGACGCCGGCGGCGGAGGTCTCCAGGTAGCCGTGCGTGATGACGTAGCCATACTCATCGAGGTCGATGACGCCCTTCAGGACGTCGGTCTGGGGCACGTAGCCCGCGAAGACGAAGACGCCGAAGTTCTTGGACCCGGAGGGCTTCCACTCCACGTCCTCGCCGGTCCTGCTGTCATGGAAAACGGCGCTCACGAGCCCGCCCTCGCCGGCGGAGACCGACTTCATCTCGGTGTGGTAGCGCACCTCGATGTTCGGGTCGTTCTTGGCCTCGTTGGCCACGGAGGCGTCGCAGGTGAAGTCGTCGTCGCGCACCAGCACGGTGACCTTCTTGGCGTATTTGGTGAGGAAGACGGACTCCTCGGCCGCGGAGAAGCCGCCGCCCACCACGATGACCTCCTGGCCATTGAAGAACTCGCCGTCGCAGGTCGCGCAGTAGGAGACGCCGCGCCCGGCATATTCGGCCTCGCCTTCGAAACCGATCTTGCGCGGGTTGGCGCCGCTGGCCACGAGGATGCCGAAGGTCCTCAGGTCGCCGCGGTTGGTGTGCACGGTCTTGATGTCGCCCTTGACGTCGAGCCCGGTGGCCTCGGCCGCCATGAATTCCGCTCCGAAGTCGGCAGCCTGCCGACGCATGGTCTCGGTGAGCGCGCGTCCGTCGGTGCGGGCGACGCCGGGATAGTTCACCACCTCGTTGGTGATGGTGATCTGGCCGCCGAAATCCTCCTTCTCGAGGATAAGCACACGATATCGAGCACGCGCAAGGTACAGGCCAGCCGTAAGTCCGGCCGGGCCGCCGCCGATCACCACCACATCGTACAAATCATCTTGCTGCTTCATGTTTTCCTTTATGTTCCGTTACTTCTTCGCGTCAACGGCCGCCGGAGAGGTCACAGCGCCTCGATCAGGTCGAGGAGACCGGGAACCCCCTTCTTGCCAAACTCGATCTTCTGCGTGACCGTGCCGTCCGCGCTCGTCCGGTTGATGACGATACAGGGCACGCTCATCGCCCCATAGTAGCGCTGGAGGTCACGGCAGTGCGAGACCTCGTAGGCCTCGGCGTGCACCTTCGGGTTGCTGGAGGCGATGCGCTGGGCGGCCAGGACCGTCGCCGGGCACACCGTGCACGTCAACGAGACCAGGATCATGATGTCGATGCTACCGCCGTCGGCGCACAGCTGGTCGACACGTTTCTGCACGTCGTCGTCGAGCACCTGACCCGGGCCGGCGACGTTGTAGAGCGAGAGGACGAACGAGCTGAACTCGTGGCCGCTGGGCATGCCGTGGAACGCGATGCCCGTGGGCACCGGCTCGCCGTCCGCACCGACCTTGCACACGCGCACGCAGGGCCGCACCTTCGGCAGGTTCTGCGCGATGTCGTAGGCCACGTTGCCCTTGTCGTCCACCTCGACGCCGTCATCGGCGGGGGTGGAGACGACCACGGAGAGCTTGCCGCCGCTCAGCTCGGCCAGCTCGGTGACGAAGCCCTGGATCTGCGGGGAGAGCGGGGTCTCGTCGAGCGTGACCTTGAGGATGAGCGGCTTGGCCATCACGCTGAAGACCACCTTGAGCTGCTGGCGGATCGTGCTGTCGAAGAAGCCGGCGGTCTGCACGTCCTTGGTGACGTCGGAGTTCTTCTTCTGCGGCTCGAACGCGGTGTTGGACTCATAGGCCTGCTCGTGGCGTTCGTACTTGGAATCGGTGGGCCTGGGCGGCATCACGCCGAGCTTTTCGCTCACATCCTTGGCGTAGCGCTCGAGCTCCACGGCGGCCACGCCACCATCGGAGACGGCGGTGATCAGCTGGCGCAGCGTCTTGCGGCGCAGGTCGCCGGCCGCGTAGACGCCCGCGGCGGAGGTCTCGAGATATTGGTCGGTGATCACATAGCCCTCTTCGTCGAGGTCGACCAGACCTTCCAGCAGGCTGGTCTGGGGCACGTAGCCCGCGAAGACGAAAACGCCGAAGTGACCGCCGTCGGCGGGTTTCCAGTCGATGTCCTTGCCGGTCTTGCGGTCGGTGAGCACTGCGGAGACAAGCCCGCCACGATCGGCTGAAACGCTTTTCATCTCGGTGTTGTAGCGCACCTCGATGTTCGGGTCTTCCTTGGCCTCGGCCGATACGGAGGCGTCGCAGCTGAAGTCGTCGCCACGCACCAGCACGGTGACCTTGGTGGCGTATTTGGTCAGGAAGACGGCCTCCTCGGCCGCGGTGAAGCCGCCGCCCACCACGATGACCTCCTGGCCGTTGAAGAACTCGCCGTCGCAGGTGGAACAGTAGGAGATGCCATGGCCGGCGTACTCGGTCTCGCCCTTGAAGCCGACCTTGCGCGGCACGGCGCCCGTGGCCAGTAGGATGCCGAAGGTCTTCAGGTCGCCATGGTCGGTGTGCACGACCTTGATGTCACCGTCGACGTCGACGCCGGTGGCGTTGGCGGACATGAACTCGGCGCCGAAGTCAGCGGCCTGCTGGTGCATGGTCGCGCTCAGCGCGCGTCCGTCGGTGGAGGCGACGCCCGGGTAGTTCACGACTTCGTTGATGATGGTGATCTGGCCGCCGAAGTCCTCCTTCTCGAGGACCAGCACTCGATATCGTGCGCGCGCCAGGTAAAGCCCGGCCGTAAGCCCCGCGGGGCCTCCGCCGATTACCACCACATCGTACAAATCGTCTTGCTGCTTCATGATCCTCTTTACCAATCACCACTTCATATCCGTCGGCGACGCCGTAACGACCACATCCCGCCCCGGCGCCGTCAACACCACAGAGAGCCACGAAACCGAAGCGGGGCGACGAATCGGCTCCCGCATCCGGCGTTCGCGGCTAGGCATTTCGGGCTCCTTCTCAGAGCTGGCCGACGAGGTCGAGGCTCGGGGCGATGGTCTCGTCGCCCGGGGTCCACTTCGCGGGGCAGACCTGGTCGCCGTGCTCGTAGACGAACTGGCTGGCCTCGACGCGGCGCAGGATCTCCTCGGCGTTGCGGCCGACGTTGGAGGAGATGACCTCATAGGCCACCACCTTTCCCTCGGGGCTCAGAATGAAATCGCCGCGCTCGGCCTGGCCGTTGACCGGGTCGTAGCTGTCGAGGTCGCGGGAAAGCTGGTTGGTGGGGTCGGCGACCATCGGGAACTGGATCTTGGCGATCTTGTCGTTGGCCTCGTGCCACGCCTTGTGCACGAATTCGGTGTCGTGGGAGACGCCGTAGACCTCGCAGCCGGCCTGCTTGAACTCGTCGTAATGGTCGGCGAGGTCCTCGAGCTCGGTGGGGCAGACGAAGCTGAAGTCGTTGGGATAGAAGAACACCAGGGACCAGTGGCCCAGCATGTCGGCCTTGGTGAGCTTGCCGAACTTGTTGTCCTGATAGATGTTGGCCGTGAAATCAGCGATTTCGTGCTGCAGCATAGTCATTGTGTGTACCTCTTTTACCTCGAATAACGTGACCTCTTGCGTTACCGGCGACTTGGCCTCGCCCCATCCGCGTATCTTCCCCATAAAGACGCTGCAATATGAAGCCGGCATCCGTTGACAGGCATGGCGAAACCTCACCGCTTATGAGTCACCATGGTAACGCCAAATATGAGATTTCCCACGCTAGAATTTGGTCCTTTTTATTTTTTTTCGTCTCTCGAAAGCTGTTTGCGCCCAGCGTCAGAATTGCCTCGGCCGAACGGTCTGATTGCCCCGTATTTAACTAAACATATAAATATATATCGTCTAGATTAAACATCACGACAGGATGCTTTCGACCACTACGGAGACCGGAATCGAAGACATCAAAACCGGCGACGAAAAAGCGCGCCGGGGCCGGAACCAACCGGAATCCCCGACGCGCCCTACCGACTAAGAGAAGCCGTCAGCTCCTGTCGCCACGGCGACGGGCCATGGTCAGGAGGGTCACGCCGGCGGCCATGGCGGCCAGCGCGACGACGATTACTGCCGCGACGGCGGCACCGGTCCGGCCGAGCGATCGGCTGCCCGCGGCCTGCCCGTTGCCGGCCGCAGCGTTGGCCCCATTGCCCTGCGTGGCGGGGAGGTCAGGCAGCACCGGCCTGAGCGTGACGGGCACGGCCTGGTCGCCGTAATCCCAGCCGACAGTGTAGTCGTATTGGGAATCGGCGCTATGCGTCGACCACGGACCAACCGCATAGTGCGTGGTCTCCGGCTTGCCGTCACGCGTGTAATAGAGGACGTCCCTGCCACCCGCGGTGCGGGGGAGGTCGGGGCCGTCGTTGTCCGCGGTCTGGTAGTGGACGGTCGTGGCGTCGGGCATGATCTTGATCGCCGCGTGCGCGCGATACCAGTCGCCCGGCTGAGTGATGCCGTTCGCCGTCACGTCGTTGCCGTCCGTGTCATTGTCGGTGGTGCGCAGGAAGTGGACCTCGCCGCCGATCAGGTTGAACGCGCCATGGTTGAACTGGGCGGTGCCCACGGAAAGCTTATCGAGGAAGCTGCAGCCGCGGAACATGTCGCCCATGTCATTGACGGCCGGCGTGCTCCAGGCGCTCAAATCGAGCTGCTTCAGGACACCGTCGCCTTCGAACATCTTGTACATCTGCGTGACGGCCGAGGTCTCCCAGTCGTCAAGTCCCGTAAGCGTTTCGAGCTTCGCGCATCCGGCGAACATGCTGCTCATGTCGCCATTCCTATCCGCGGGATCGTTAGGCGTGGGCAAGCTGTTGATCTTGAGGTCCCAATTCGAAAGATCCAGCGAGGTGAGCCCGGCATCGCCGTTGAACATGGCGTAGGTCTTGATGACCGCCGGCGTGTGCCAATTCTCAATGCCCGTGATGCTCGGGAGCTTGGGGCACATGCGGAACGTCCAGCTGAAGTTGGTGACGTTTCGGGTGTCCCACCCGCTCACATCGAGGCTGGTGAGATTCTCGTCTCGGTCAAACACAGCACCCATGGTGTTCACCCTGGAGGTGTTCCAGCCACTGACGCTGCTCAGGTCGGTCAGCGAGCCATCCTTTTCGAAGAGACCATCCATGTCGAGAGCCGAGCTGGTATCCCAATTCGACAAATCGACGCTTTCAAGCTTCGAGCAACCCTTGAACATGGCGTTCAGATTCTTGGCACCGCTCATATCCCAGTTCGGCATGCCGCCAATATGGGTGAGTTTCGAGCAGGCTCGGAACATGCCATCCACTGCCCAGCCCATGTGCCAGCCGGTCAGATTGAGGTCGGTCAGCGCGGTGTCATATTGGTGGTCGCTCGCATCGACGATGTCGGTATCCACTCCGCCAACCATGTCGAACATGGAACTCATCGTGACGGCACCGGCATTGAAGTGCGTCGCCCATTGCGAAAGATCCAGCGAGGCGAGCGAGGAGTCCTCCGAGAACATGTAGCTGGTATCCGTAATCGCCGCAGTACCCCAACCCGCGAACCAATCATTGATACCTGTGACTTCGGTAAGGGCGATGTCGTTGGCGAACATGTGCGTCATGTCCTGAACCCAATCCGGCTGCCAACCGGTGGTGTTCACCGTCGTCAGCTTGGGATCGTTGGCGAACATATAACGCATGTAGTTGGGGGAGTTCACCGTGAGATTCCGGACGTCCACGGTGGTGAGGTTGGGCAGGCCGGCGAACATGTAGTCAAGGGTCGCGCCGGTAAGCGCTCCCATGGGATGGTCAACGCTCACGCCCGTGATCTCGTCACGGTAGGCAGGCGCATACCAAGGCCAGAAGTCCTCTCTACCAATGACGTTCGTGGCGACGTTGTGGTCCCCACCCTGACTATTGCCACGTAAATGCAGCACGCAATCGGAGGTGATTTCCCAATACGCCCCTCCGAGGGTAGGGTTCTGGTTGCCCGGAGTCGACGACACGAGGACAGGATTGCCCGGGGTTGAATAACCAGTCAAAGAATCTTGGAACGTCGTCGGTGTGGTCTGCGTGCACGTGGCCTTCGCCAAGGAACGGCTGCCGACGTTTGCCGTGCCGTCGCCCTTGGTCGCCGATGGCGCTGGTGTACCGAATCCAGCCTTGACGGCATTACTTGCGTTGGCGGTGTTGCCGATGCCGGCGGACGAACCGGCCGCGGCGGCGCTTCCGGAACCATTGGCCGTCACGGACGCATCCACACCCGCGCCCCCGATCGCCGACGGCGCCTGCGAACCATGCTTCGCAGGGGTACCCGCCACCGCGCTCGAACCGGTCTCGGCGGCGTCGGCGCTCGGCGCCAGCGCCACGCACATGGATACCGAAGAGAGCAAGGCGACCGCGGCCACCATGCCTCCCATTCCGTGCCTCGCGATACCGGCGACGCAGCTCTTCCCCCATGTCGACACGCTTGCGCCGACCGAGCCAAGCGAATGCAAACCGCGCATGTCAATCCTCCATTCCATGGCGGCGTTGCACCGCCTACATGACCGCCTGCCCCGGAATGCCAAGGTTCTTGATGGCGGTCACACTTGATTTCCATTTATACGCAGATACCACATGAAACGGTTGCCCCATGGACAACACGTTGCGACGCCGATGAAGCCGAGAAAGCGCACACAGCCAGCGACGGTCGACCTAAAGACGGCGACCAACGCCGCGCTCATACCAACATCGAATTACGCGACAAACATCGTTCGTCGCGTCAACTCGATAAGGCTATGCGCCCATGACGAGGTTCCTCACTCCAAACCCCTGTTGCTTCCTTGTCTCATCAACCAGTAAACGTCGAATCCCTTACGACATTATTATGCAATATCTCACATTAGTCAGTTGTACTACACCGATTTGTCTGACGCAACTCGGCGCAATAATCCTTTGACATCGGTCGCATCCATCAACCCGGGCAAAAAGCGCAGTTTTCCGGCCCGTCGGACATTGTCGGCAGGAGCATCAGACCACGAATCGCCGACGACCGGAGATACGGACCCCACTTACCGGACCAGCGTACTGCCTGCCGTTCTGGAGCCACCACCGAATCCGTCACCGTTGCCTCAGCCGCCGGCGCAGCGACCCAGACACAGCTCCCGCACCCAATGCGGCAGCAACAAGAACGCAAGGCAGCAGAGCGCCGACCTTCGATGCGCCAGTCAACGGAATGGCGACATTTACCGACCGCCAGCCAGCATGCAACGTCATGTCCTCGGTCACCGGGTCGTTAGCGAAATCAAAGGCGTCGCCCCGACCGACTCCCGATGGGTCGACGCTGGGGTACCAGCCGGTGAAACGGTAGCCGAGACGCGTCGGCTCCGTGGTCGGGGCGGTGATCTTATAGCCGCTATACGCCGACACCGACGAGGGCTGCAACGAAGGCGGATCACCGTTATTGGTGTCGAAACCGACCGTGTGTCGCTTGACTGTATAGCTTTCCGTGATGGTACCGGAGAACGTGCCGGTGGTGTCGCCCAACGCCACCTGCTTGGAGAACGTCTGCGAGACGGACGTACCAGCGGCGACCGTCATCGGCCCCGGCCAAATCAATCGCTTGGCTTGCGCATCGAGTCGTCCGGCGCTGGGCGATGCGGGCGAGCTCGATGTCGGCTCGACGGCTGATCCGTCCACGCTCACCGCGGTGGGCATCGATATTCCCGGATCGGCCACCGTGGCGGGCAACGTCACCGTTTGGTCGCCGGGATAGAAACCCTGGTACGGGCTGGCGCTCGTCAGTTTGGTCAGTCCCGACAGCGACGAGATGTCGTAGATATGATTCTGTCCGATATAGAGCGTCTTCAAATTCGTCAGCCCAGCCAAAGGCGACACGTCCGTGAGCTCATTGTTGTGTATCCACAACTGCTCGAGCGCGCTCAGGTGCCGCAGCGGTTCGGCGCTGGTGACGCGGTTGCTGCTGACACCGAACGTGTTCAAACCCGTCATGCTCGACAGGGAAGAAATGGACACGATCTCATTGTGGTCGAGAAACAGTTTGTACATCCGGGTCATATTCGCCAACGGGTCTATGTCGTCGATCTGGTTCGTCTGTAAGCTCAAATACGTCAGATTCGTCAGTCCCGACAAATTGGATATGTCCGAAATTTCCGCACGGTTGGCCGTCATGCCGGTCAGGCTGAACAGATATTTGAATTGGTGCAGATCGGCGCCGCTGAAATGATCGTCGCTGAGATCAGTATCCTGCAGGTTCGTCAACGTCTGCACGCCGTCCAGGTCGGAGGCCCCGGTCCGCTGGCAGTACAATCCCTGCATCCCCAATGCGAAACGTTGCGTCCAGACCGATGACGTCGATGGCAACGAGAGTTTGGCTTTCAGCCAACTCGCCAGCGCCGTATCAGGGAAGCACTGCGCCAACGCGTCCACGCCCATGACGCATCGGTGCCCGGCCGACGTGTCCTCATACCCCCACAGCGGCCACACCGTTACATTGCCGGTCACAGGTTTCGTCACGTCGAACGCGTCCATCAGGCCCTCGCCGTCGGCATCCGTGTCTTGGGCCGTGCCCCAGCCCATGAATTTCACGCCTGGGTTGTAGGAAGTCGGCATCGCCGGAGCGGTGGGGGCCTCGCCGTCGGCCAACACCTGCGTCGACAGCGTCGAGGTCGCCGGATGGCCGTTGACGTTCGGCTGCGTCTTGAATGTCACCGTATAGGCTTTTACCCATACCGCATACATAGTCTGGGCATTCTGCGGCATGGTCAGCGTGCCCATCACATGGCTCTCGGCATCGGCGAGCGTGGCGAACGGGTCCGCATACTTCGTCGTCGACCACCCCACGAACTTCATCCCCGTCCGACTCAACCCACCGTCCCAGCAATCGGTCGCCATCCCCGTAGGCAAGTCGACCGTTTCCCCGGCAGCGTGCTGGACCGCACATCCACCACTCTGGCGCGCTGAGTCCACGTCGGTCGGCACCGTCCCTGTCCCGCCGTTGGCGTCATAAGACAGGGGATAGGTCACGTCAAATTCAGTACCGTAAATCCGGTTACCCCGCGTAGAATCATTGCCCTTGGCTTTTACAGTCGCACGGAAATCAGCGGGCGCCACTTGACCTTGTGGATAGTTACTTACCTGCGAAACCGAGGTATCGGCAACCGGATACCCCCCGCTGGATTTCCGCTGCACGGCATGCCCGACCGCGCCGACCGTCAAGGAGAGCAGCACCACTGCGAACACGGAGAACAGCAACGCCCTCACCTGTGCTTTCATATCTCTCCCCGTTCACGACTTGGCATGGCCAACCTGCGCACACCGTCTTCGGCACTCGGTTTCCGATGCCTTACCGACTCAGCGCAAGTTTATTGGCCTGTCACCTTCTACAAATAGTCATTATTTTTCATTATTGCAATACCAAACGACGCGCCAGATCCAAGCCGACTCCGTCGACGGAAACCAGCCGCGACGGGTTTCTTTTGCTTTTAAAAGCAAATGGCAGGCAAAAGAGATTTTCGTTGGAATTCCAACGATTCCCGGCCCCAGACCCACGAAAACCGGCCAACGAAGCAAAAGAAAATCAAAAGAAAACGAGCGGAATCGCCGGAGACGACAGTGGCCACGGCATCCATGAGACCACCGCGGTGCCCGCAAGACCATCACGACGCCTACAAGCGAACCGCCCACCAACTACGCCGTGGCCGAAACGCACGTCGACGAACGCCCAATGACCCGCCGCCCCTCTAGACTTGGAGGCATGTCATTGGCCTTGGATATCGTCTTCGTTCTCGTCTTCATGATCATCGGCGGAGTGTTCGCCTGCACCGAGCTCGCCCTGGTGAGCCTACGCGGCTCGCAGCTCGACGAGATGGCGCAGGAGGATCAGCGCGGCGCGAAGGTGGCGAGGATCGGCCGAGACCCGAACACCTTCCTCTCCACCGTGCAGATCGGCGTGACGCTTTCCGGCTTCTTCTCGGCGTCGTTCGGCGAATCCGCCATCGCGCCCTGGGTCGTGCCCGTCGTGGAGGGCTGGGGCGTGCCCCGCCATATCGCGGAACCGGTCACCACCGTCGTGCTCACGCTCATCATCTCGTTCTGCGACATCATCATCGCCGAGATGGTGCCCAAGCGCATCGCCATGCAGCGCACCGAGCAGATCGCCCGCGCCGCCGTGCCCGCCATCGACGTCTTCGCCAAGATCTGCAGGCCCATCATCTGGGCCATCGGCAAGAGCACCAACGGCATCGTCCGCCTCATGGGCTTCGACCCGAGCCAGACCGAAAGCGAGGTCAGCGACAAGGAGCTGCGTGTACTGGTCAACTCCAACTCGAACCTGAGCCACGACGAGCGCACCATCCTCGACGACGTGTTCGACGCCTCGGAGACCATCGTGGCCGAAGTGATGCGCCCGCGCGCCGACGTGGTCTTCCTGGAGAGCACGCAGTCGATCGAGGACGCGGCGAAATACGTGCGCGAGATGCCCTATTCGCGCTACCCGGTCACCGGCAAGGACTTCGACGACGTGCTCGGCTTCGTGCACGTGCGCGACCTGCTCGACGTGCGCGACCCGAACGCCAAAACCGTGGCCGACGTGACTCGCGAGGGCATCTCGCTGCCCGGCACCTCGAAGATCCTGCCGAGCCTCGCCCTGCTGCGCAAACGCGGCATCCACCTGGCCGTGGTCATCGACGAGTACGGCGGCACCGACGGCATCGTCACCCTCGAGGACATGACCGAGGAGCTGGTGGGCGACATCCGCGACGAGTACGACCTGCCCGACGACAAGAGCGGCGGCGCGGCCAACGGCGTGGGCGACGGCCGCAACGGCGAGTCCGCGTTCGTCGACGGCGTGGCCACGGTCGACGGCGGCATGACCATCGAGGACTTCGCCGACCTCACCGGCATCGAGCTGGAGGACGGCCCCTACGAGACGGTGGCCGGCTACTTCCTGGCACACACCGGCAAGATGGGCGAGGTGGGCGAGACCCTGCACTCCGACGACGGCTACGACATGGTGGTCACCCAGGTCAACGGCCGCCGCATCGAGACGCTCGAGGTCCGCAAGAGCACGGCCGACGGCGACGATGGCGATGGTGACGGAAGCGGCGACGGCGACACGGAAGCTTCCGGCTCGGCTCCGGCAAAAGAAGACAAGTAGCGAAGCCGGTTCATGCAGCTCGCCCAGCGGCGCCAATCAAGCGGCCCAAAAATGGCGGAATGCAAAATTTACGCCATAAAAAGCCCGCTGAGCTCCAGTCAGCGGCCCAAAAATGGCGCAAATCCGATGCGTCGATGGAAATGGTGCAGCAAATCCACGAATTACGGCCACAACGTCGCAAGCGGAACCACGTGGGCGTCGCATATGACGCAAAAATTATCATTGTCGCATAATGAGACTTATCTCACATGTAGCGCAGAATGCGCGAGATTTCAACCGTTTCGGCCATATTGGGCCAACGATGAATTTCTGTGGCGAACGTCATAGATTGCTAGACTGGAAGCAACGATTGTCAATGATACGAAAGGAAGAATCATGGCAGCAGAATTCTTGAGCCCCGGCCTCGATCAGGCCACATCCGACAAGGTCGTCTCCGTCCTGCAGAACCGCTTGGCGCAGGAGGAAGAGGCGTCGCTGATCCTCAAGCACGCTCACTGGAACGTGGCGGGCCCGAGCTTCATCGGCGTCCACGAGATGCTCGACCCCGAGGTCGACGCCGTGCGCAACATGGCCGACGAGACCGCGGAGCGCATCGCCACCCTCGGCGGCAGCGCGGAAGGCACCCCCGAGTCCATCATCAACAACCGCACCTGGCCCGAGTTCAAGCTCATGGGCCGCAAGAACACCCAGGATTACCTGAAGGCTCTGGTGGACTATTACAGCGACTTCATCATCGCCGAGCGCAAGGCCTACGAGGAGCTCGATCCGATCGACATCATCAGCTCCAACATCATGCAGGACCACGTCCAGGAACTCGAACACTTCAACTGGTTCATGAACAGCCACCTCATCGAGGAGACCCCTCACGCCTGAGGTCTGAGGCTCTGAAGGCCTGAAGATTTCGAGACCCAGTCCCGAAACCAGGCCGCGAGAACCGCGATAACCAACCATTGCGCCGTCACCCATTCCAATGTGGGTGGCGGCGCAATGTCGTATGCGCCCGAACGCGACCCTCATAACCGGTTTGTAGCTTTAGTAATCAGAAAGCTACAAAAGCAAGGCTCGGGGAGGCTCAGCGACCTATTTGTCGCTCGGCGAGATGCGAAAGCTACAAATGCATCATCCGGGAAAGCCTAAAGACCTGTTTGTAGCCCGGCAAAACGAGAAAGCTACAATCCAATCACGAATGCGGGAAACCGGTCACGCAGCCCCTCAGCGCTCGTGGTAGACGCGCTGGGCCGAGGCCTGGGCGCGCGGACGCACCACGATGGAGTCGATGTCGACGCTGTCGGGCAGGTCGACCGCCCACTCGATGCACTCGGCGATGTCGTCGCCGGTCAGCGGGCTCGGCACGCCGGCGTACACCGCGTCGGCCTTGGCCTGGTCGCCGTGGAAGCGGTTGAGCGAAAACTCCTTGGTCTCCACCATGCCCGGCGAGACGTCGATGACGCGCAGCGGCTCGCCGACCTGCTCGAAACGCAGCGTCTGGGCCAGCACGCGTTCGGCGGACTTCACGCCGCAGTATCCGCCGCCGCCCTCATAGGGCTCGATGCCGGCGGTCGACGAGACGACGACGACCGTGCCGCCGCCGGGCGCCGCCTTGAGGGCAGGCAGCAGCTTCTGGGTGATGCGCAGCGTGCCGAGCACGTTGACGTCGTACATCCTGCGCCAGTCCTCCACCTCGCAGCTCTCGATGGGGTCCTGCCCGATGGCCCCGCCGGCGCAGTTGACCAGCGCCTTCACGTCGCCGCCGTGCAGGATCGTGTCGACCGCGGCCTGTGTGGAGGCCTCGTCGGTGACGTCGCACACCACGTATTCGCACGCGTCGCCGATCTGGTCGGCAAGCGCCGCAAGCCGGTCCTCGCGCCGAGCCAGGGCCACGACCTTCCAGCCCTTCGCCGCCAGATGCAGCGCCGTCGCACGCCCGATGCCGCTGGACGCCCCGGTGATCACCGCGCGCCTGGCACCCGTCTCGGATTCCTTGTTGTTTTCAGCCATTGAAAACCTCCTTCGTTGTTTCGCGCACACACTAACTCGAGAATCAAAAATAAATCGTTGAAAACACTGGGTTCTTTTTTTGATTCTCGAGTTAGTGCGTGCGACCTTTCCCTACCACACCATCTCACGGTTGATATCGCGCCGCAACTCGCGCCAGTTCGGCAGGTAGGAGTCCATGCGCCGCTGGAACTCGGCGCCGTGCCCGCTCGCCCACAGGTGCGTCATCTCGTGGACCAGCACGTACTCCAGGAAGCGCGGATCCATGAGCCCCAGCTGCAGGTTGAGCCGGATGCGCCCGGTCGCCGGCGTGCAGGAGCCCCAGCGCGAGGTCATCAGCCGCAGGGTGATATGCGTCGGCGCGCGCCCCACCACCGGTTCCCATCGTTCCAGCAGCCCTGGCAGCATCGCGTCGATATTGGACTTCGCCAGCCGTTTGCGCTCATCCGTCCATTCGAAGCCGGACTCGGCGGCCTTCTGCGCCATCAGCGCCCGCTGCCGCTCGATCCAGTCCCGGCGCTGCCGCACGAACGCCGCGATCTTCGCGTCGCTCATCCTCGCCGGGGCGGTCACGACGACGCGGCCGGCCGGCGGCTTGATGCGCAGGTACATGTTGCGCATGGTCTTGCGCGTCACCTCGACCTGCAGACCGTCGACCCGCAGCGTGGTGGAGGAGACGGTTCTGGCTCGCTGGCGTCGTCGATAAGGCATACGCATATTCTCCCGCGCGCGAGCGACGCCGGATATGCAAAGCCGCGACGTTCGCCCAGACTTCTGCGACACGCGCACACGACGGGTTGACTAACGGGAGCAAACTGGTAAGCTATACCTCTGTACGTTTTAAACGTGTCGATGGGCCCGTAGCTCAGCTGGTTAGAGCGCATCCCTGATAAGGATGAGGTCGGAGGTTCAAGTCCTCCCGGGCCCACGCAAGATTCTTCAATCACAAATCCCAAGGTTTCATGGTCGAGAATCGTTGTGGTTACGGGGCTATGGCGCAGCTGGTAGCGCATCTGCTTTGCAAGCAGAGGGTCGCCGGTTCGAACCCGGCTAGCTCCACTTCATATCCGCGGAATATCAATGTTCTGCGGGTTTTTCTGTTTTTGGCGTCACTGCGTTTTCACGATGATTTCTTTGTTTTTCACTGCCCTAAGGGTGCATGAGGGATGCACGTGGGATGCACGGAAACACGGAAATCACATGCCCCCTGGACCGTTCTGGCTTGACGTTCCGTTCCACCTTGTCACACGATTGGCAAGATTTTTCGCAAAAAGTCTTTACAGCGTGTGCGAATGTGAGCTATTGTCCAAAGTATGGTTGATTCATTGCGCACCTGCCCACTCGGAGTGGATGTGGAGATATGCAGGATGGACTTCGAGGCCCGCAACCGCTTCAGGTTGAACGAGCTCGGGTTCCGCCTGCACGAGCCTGTGCGAGTCATCCAGAAAGCCATGTTCGGCGGCTGCGTGGTCGCGCACGGCGGCGAGCGCATCGCCATCGACGGATCCACCGCCCGCCACATCTTCGTAACGCCTCGCTGAAGACTATCCTTTACCCAGACCCAGAGAAACCACCTCGTCCGTCGCGTTGCGGACGACTTTAGATTAAGTGCAGATATGGTATACGAACAGGAACACGACTGCTCCGCGATGAAGCATCCAGGCGCTGCCGATACCAACGATCCGGACATGATGCCGGAACCTGCGGACTGCGGGCACGGCGGTGGTCACGGCGGCCATGGCGGGCACCACCATCGGCGCGGCCTGGCGGTGCTGCTGCCGCAACGGCACGGCGGGCACAGCGGGCACGGTCACGGGAACGCCGGCGGACACGACGCCCATGGAACCGGGCATGATGGTTGCGGTGATGGCCACAGCGCCCATGAAACCGACCATGCCGGCCACGACGCGCGCCATATCGACGCACAGAGCACTTCGCAGGCACATGGCGGCCACAACACTTCATTCAGTCATCAAGGCAGCCACGGCACCGCATCATGCCCGGAACCCGGCACAGACGACACCACAGCCGCCGCAACCAATGCGCCAGCCGCCCGCAATGCCAACCCGCGCATCGTCTTCGTCGGCAACCCGAACGTCGGCAAATCCACGCTGTTCAACGCGGTGCTGGGCGCCAACGCCAGCGTGATGAACGCGCCCGGCACCACCGTCCTGGTCGAGTCCGGCAGCCTGGAACGCACCGACGCGGCCACCGGTAGGCCCGTGCGCTGGGACTTCATCGACACCCCCGGCACCACCTCGCTCGACGCCTACAGCCCCGACGAGCAAGTGGCGGGGGAGGCGGCGATGGGTCGGCGCAGCTACGGGCTGCCGGACGTCATCGTCTTCGCGTTCAACGCCACCTCGCCCTCGAAGTCCTATTACCTGCTGAGCCAGCTGATGGATGTGGGTCTGCCGATCATCGTGGCGGTCACCATGCTCGACCTGGCCGAGAAGCAGGATTCACCGATCACGTTGCGGCGGTTGGAACGCACGCTGCCTGGCATGCCGATGATCCGCGTCGACGGCCGCACCGGCAAGGGCAAGACGGAGCTGCTCGACGCCATCGAATCCGTGCTGGCCGAAGCGACCGGAGCGCAGGCCGAGTCGCGGCCTCAGACCAAGTCGCACTCACAAGTCGAGTCCCGCCTCGAATCGCGGCACCGCCCCCAGCTCAAGAACCGCTCTCAGGCCACGTCACAGCCTCTCAGGCGCGACATCGACGAGGCCGCGCGCAAGGCCGCACAAACGGTCGACAGCGTGCTCGCTTCGGGCGATGCCGACAATCCCGGCAATACCAGCACCACCTCCACGCTGGCGGACGGCGGCACCGACATGTCCCGCGAGATCCACGTCCAGCTCGCGCCCAAGCCCGTCACCTCCATCCCGGCCCCGCCGGCGAGCGCCACGCAGGACGAGGTCTCGCAGTGGGTACGGGCCACTTCGGACGAACGTTTCGACTGGATCGCCGGCAAGCTGCGCGAGATCGACCGAGACCTGCCGCAGGGCGCCAACGCCGTCACCGCCACCCGCGAGACCTTTTCGGACAAGCTCGACCGCGTGCTGCTGCACCCGGCCATCGGCATCGTCGTCTTCCTGGTGACCATGTTCCTCGTCTTCGAGGCGACCACCACGCTGGCCGGCCCGCTGCAGGACTGGTTCGACGTCACGCTGCGCGGCTGGTGCACCGACGGCATCGCCTGGATCTTCACCGCCATCGCCGGCAAGGGCGCGCTTGACGGCTGGTTCTATTCGCTGGTGGTCGACGGGTTCCTCAACGGCGCGATCACCGTATGCACCTTCATCCCGCCGATGGGCATCATGTTCATCATCCTCTCACTTCTGGAGGATTCCGGCTATCTGGCGCGCGCCGCGTTCGTGATGGACCGCGCGATGCGCACGATCGGCCTCGACGGCCGGGCGTTCCTGCCGCTGGTGGTCGGCTTCGGCTGCAACCTGCCCGCCCTAGCCTCCACGCGTACGCTGCCGGACTCGCGCCAGCGCCTGCTGACCGGCATGCTCATCCCGTTCACCTCGTGCTCGGCGCGCCTGAGTGTCTACGTGGTGCTGGCCTACGCCTTCTTCGGCAGGTATGCGGGCCTGGCCATCTTCCTGATGTACGTCAGTTCCATCGTCATCATCCTCGCGGTCGGCTTCGCGCTGCGCAAGACGCAGTTCAAGGACCTGAAGACCCAGCCGTTCGCCATGGAGCTGCCGCCCTACCAGATGCCGCGCCTGCTGCAGCTGCTGAAGTCCGTGCTGCAGCGCCTCTGGTCATTCATCACCGGCGCGAGTTCCGTCATCGTCTCGATGCTCATCATCGTCTGGGTGCTTTCGGCAATCCCCGTCTCGGCGGGGGCGGCGGGCACCAACACCTTCGGGCACGTCGACGAGGTGGAGAACTCCGCGTTCGGCGCGGCCTCGTCGGCCATCGCGCCCGTGTTCAAACCGGCCGGTTTCGACGACTGGCACGCGGCCTCGGCGTTGGTCACCGGCTTCGTGGCCAAGGAGGTGGTGGTCGGTTCGCTTTCGCAGAGCTACGCCATCAACGGCTCCGACGACCAGTCCGAGCAGCAGCAGGGCCAGGGGAGCCTCGGCCAGGCCGTGCACGAGAGCTTCGAAAAGTCCAGCGACGGGCACCCGAACGCCGCGGCGGCCGCGTTCATGATCTTCATCCTCGCCTATACGCCCTGCCTGGCGACGGTGGCCGAGATGAAACGGCAATATGGCATGAAAACCGCGCTGCAATCGGTGGCGACGGGGCTGATCGTGGCTTACCTATTGGCCATCATCGTCTTCCAGGTCGGACGATTGCTATGAGCGCGGGGGCGGCGGCCGGACAACGCGGCTCCGATGGGTTCCGCAGGACCGCCGTGCCGAAGCAGGTTTCCGATATGCCGAAGATTCCAGACAATTCTTCCATAACGGTTTCCACGACGACCAAGCCACCGGCCGACCAACGCGGCGCCGATGGCTTCCGCAAGACCGTCAGTCGAACATACGCCGTCGACGCTTCGCACACTTCAGACACAACGGTTTCCACACAGGCCAAGCCACTGGCTGGCAATCACGCCGAAAACGGTTTCCGCAAGACTGGGCGGCCCTCCGGCCAACCGGTCACGTCGCCACCGGCCACGGTGCCCGCCCCTGCCGGCAATGATGCGGGCCAATCACCATACCTGTCCGGTTCCGGCTCCACAGCCGGTGCTTTGGCGGCCCACACCACCGAGGCCACCGGTTCCACAGGCTCCACAGGCTCCGCAGCCTGCTCGACGCCGGTCACGCAGCGGATCATCGGCATGCTCACCCAGGGCCGCACGATCCGCATGGTGGCCGACGAACTGGGCCTGCCGATGGATTTCGTGAACCTGGTCGTCGACCGCGAGCGCCATGCGGGCCGCCTCGACGTCTACGACCTGCGTTCCTGCAACTCGACGACCGGCGAGGGCTGCGACCCCGACCCGGACAGCCTGGTCTGCGCCGGCTGCCCGATCCTGCCGGCCGCCATCCGCCGCCGCCAGTCCGTCATCGGCCGGCTCGCCACGAGGCTGCGCGGGGAGCGCTGAAACCGCGATGGGCGGCGAGCGCATTCAAGCACCTGCCGCCCATCAGGGGACGTCGTGGCCGGCCCGAGGGAAAACCGGAACCGACCACAGCTCCATCAATCAGCCATTGGCTACTCCTTGTGGTCCATCATCCTGCGGGTGGCGAAGGAGACCGCCATGCCCAGCATCAGGGTGAGCACCGCGACCAGCGCGACCGATGCGATGTCGGTGCCGGTGGACGAGAGGCCGGGCAGGCCGTCCTTGAACGAGGCCGACTTCAGCAGGCCGCTGCCGTCGCCGCCGTTCTCGGAGGGGTCGATCCTCAGCGTCTGCGGCTTGGTGAGCTGGTGGCCGGCGGGGGCCTTGGTCTCCGTGACCGTCCAGTCGCCCCACTTCAGGCCGGTGACCTTGAACTTGCCGGGCGTCGGATCCTTGTCGGCGCCGGTGCATTCCAGGGCCGTGCAGTCCTCGACGCGGATCTTCTGGCCGTCGGGTCCGCTCAGTTCCCATTCGGAGCCGCCGAGCAGGGTCGTGCCGTCCTCGTCGTAGCGCGACCAGGTCAGCGTGCCGGGCTCGTCGACGTTCTTGATGGTGACGATCACTTCCACGCCATTGCCATTGGCGTCAACGTCATTGGGCACGGTGAACGTGCCATCCTCGTCGATCGTGATCGGTGTGCCGTCGGCGAGCGCCACCTTGATGTCGCTCTGCTTGTAGCCTGCGTTGAGCAGCTGCTTGACGGAGTACTTGCCGGGCGCCACGTAGACCGCCTGGTCCGGCGTCACGTCCCTGCCGTCGCCATGCTCCGGCTTGAGGGTGACCTTCGAGCCGTCGCCTGCCGCGGTGCCGCCGTACTGGTAGTCGCGGTCCACCTTGACAGTGAGCTTGGGCTGGTGGGTGGTCACCTTGCGCACGCCGGTGACGCTCTGCCCGTTCTTGAGCGCCTGCTGGGCATCAGCCAGGTTCATCGGGTTCGCATGGGCGGTGTCGTCGTCGGTGTAGTACTGGATGTCGCCATCCTCGACGTAGCCGTCGGGCAGCGTGGAAGGAGCCACCGTGAAGTCATGGGAGGCGGGAACCTTCGACTCACCGTTGGTGTACTTCTGGCTGTCGCCACCACCGGTGGTCGGCGTCACCTCGAAGGTGAAATCGTTCGGCTTCGCGTCGCCACGCTCCACCTCGGTGGTGAAGCTCAGCGTCGGATTGGCCTTCGGCTTCACCGTCTGCTCGCACGCGACGAACGCGCCGTTCTTCATCGCCAGGGTGGCGTCGTCGCTGGAGATCGGCACAACGTTGGGCTTGGAGCTCTTGTTGCCCGGCCAGCCGGCGATGGCGTCCGCGGCGCCGGTCACGCAGCTGAGGCTCTTGCCGTCCACCACCTCATAGCCGGGCTTACCGGACATGTCGGTGCTGATCTTGTAGTTCGAGGCCTTCAGGTCCGCGGCGGTGCCGTCGGTCAGTTGCGTCGCGTTGGCGGTGTCGTTGCCGCCGTTGGGCGTCGCGGTGACGGGGAAATCGCTCGGCTGCGCGTCGCCGTCGCCCTCGACGTGGGTGACAACCTTGAGGCTGCCGGGCTGGGCGCGCACCTTGCGTGTGCCAGTGACGCTCTGGCCGTTGGCGAGCGCGATCTGCGCCTGCGCGGCGGTCAGCGGCGCGCCAGTGTTGTCATCCGTGTAGGTGATCTCGCCCTGCTGTTCCCAGCCGAGCATATGGGCGTCGTCATCCTTCAGGATGCCTTTGACCGTATACTTGCCGGCGGGCATCTCGTGGGCGCCGCTGTCGCTGTCGTACTTCGTGGCGTTGGCGGCGCTCTTGCCGTCGGGCGTCACACGGAAGGCGAAGTCGGACGGGGACTTGTCGTTGCCGTCCGGGCTGTAGGTGTTGTCGACCACGGTGTTCAGCGTCAGATGGGCGGGCTGGTCCTCGACGATACGCGTGCCGGTGACATGCTGGCCCTGCTGCACGTCGAGCTTGCCGTCCGTGAACGTGGGCCTGCAGACATTGCCGTCCGCGTCGACGCAGGTGTAGGCGATGTTGCCATCGATCACCGTGTTGGGGTCGTCGGACGTGGGCGTGACCTCGCTGTAGCCGGCGGGCACGTCGGACGAGGTGATCGCGTAGTCGTAATCGGGGTCGAGCGTGTGGGAGTCGCTGGCGATGTTGCCGTCCTCGCCCTCGGCCGTGGAGTCGACCGCATAATGCTTGGCCGGCGCATTGGGATCGGTCGGCGTGGTGCCCGGGTGGGGCGTCGGCGTCGCGTCGAAGGTGAAATCGCCGCCCTTGGCGGTGCCGCCGTGGTTGTTGTTGACCTGCGTGACCAATGTCAGCTGGCCGTCGCCGACGGCGGTCTTCTTGTAGGTGCACTGCACGTTGGCGTCGTAGTCGTTGGGCGGCATCTGCAGGTGGCCGTCATTGTCTATGGCGACAGGAGCGTTGGGGTTCTTGCTCAGGTCCACACATGTCACCGAGGACTTGTAGTCATTGGCGTTGCCGCTGACCAGGTCGTCCTTGATGGTGTATTTGAAGCCGGGGCCGACGCTCTTCTGGGCGATCTGCTTGCCCTGGATGCCGCCCGTGGTGCCTTCGGTGGTTGCATCGGAGGAATCACCGGCGCCGCCGGGGTTGCTGGCGTCGCCGTCCACCGTCATCTTGAACTGGTCGGTGGGGTTCTTGCGGTCGCCGACGATGTCGGTGCGCACGTTCAGGGTCGGCACGTGGATGTCGGCGCGGTAGTCCTCCACCTCGCCGGCCGCGGTGGTCAGTCCCTTGGCCTCGAGCGTGCCGGCGGCGGGAGCCGCGATGCGCAGGCGCATGTAGGAGGAACCGGTGCCCTCGGAGAGGATACGACGCTTCGCGTCACGGGTCACATGCCAGGTCAGCGTGGCCGAACCTGCGGTGCAGGCCACCTGGTCGCTGGCCTCGTTGGCGCCGGCCGCGGTGGTCTCGTCGAAGGTGCCGTTGTCGTTCCAGTCGATCCAGCCCTTGACATTGCCCGTGCCGGCGCAGTTGACCTTCAGCTTGTATGTGCTGTCGGCGGAGGGCAGCACCTTGACGGCACCGTCCTGGCTGAACTGGTCGGCGGGGATGCCGTCCTCGTCGCTCTGCACCTTGCCGCTCAAGTCGTTGAGCTGCGAGCTGTCGCCATGCTCGTCGTCCCAGCTGGCGCTGGTTTTGTAGTAATCGGAATCGTCGGCGGTGGGGTGGGCGACGGCCTCGGAGTCCTCATGCGCGCCCAGACGCGGTTCCGGCTCCTTGAGGTTGGCCACATAGAGCGGCTGGTCGTTGGAGGCGTCCTTGGCCGCGGAAAGGTTGTAGAGCTGGGCGCCCTTGGCGTTGGCGTTGTCGGGATCGGTGTCGTCGCCGGCGTAGGGCGTGCCGGGCATGCCCTCGCCGCCGAGCTTGCCGCCGGTCCACTGGGGCTGGAAGAGCGAGCTCGCGGTGCCGTAGGTGGTCGGGGCGTCGCCGAAGTCCATCGCCGTGATGCTGCCCAGGGCCACGGCCGTCACGCCGCCGCCCTTGAGCTCAACGTGGGCCTTGTGCGAGTTCTGCAGGAACATCACCGAGGACGGACCCGTGCCGCCTTCGTTGGCGCACTGGCCACCGTCGGAGCGGAACCGCATCGTGGTGCCGTCGCTGGCGAGCTCGGCCACGGAGTTGGTGGTGCAGCCCGCGGTGCGGTAGCTGTCGAGCAGGCGCCAGGTCGGGGCGTCGTTGCCGGAAGCGCTCTCGGTGGGCTGGGCCTTGATGTATTCCTTCTGGCCGTAGTTGCTGTTGGCGGTCCAGTTGTTGGATTCGGAGTCCGCGAAGACCAGGCCCTGCAGGCCGACGTCGCGGAAGCCGGAAGTGTCGGTGTCCGCAGCGAGGGTGGGCGCGGAACCGGAGTCGATGAGGTAGGCGTGGCAGGAGAAGTCGAAGTCGACGGTGTCGCCGTCGTTCTCGTTGGCCAGGCCGACCTTCATGGTGTTGTCGCCGCCGGGGCCGCCCTGGTAGTACATCTGGGAAAGGCCGTCGCCGTAGTAGTCGCCGGGCTGATAGACCTTCATCCTGTTGGACGGGGAGAGCGGATTCTTCGTGCCGAAATCATTCGACGGCTCAATGTCGCATCGGGTGGCGATCCAGTCGTTGGCGCCGGACTGGACCGGGGTGGTCCACGCCACGCGCGAGCCGTCGATCTCCTCGCCGTCGTTGCTGCCCCATTCGATCCAGTTGATGCTGTCCTTCAGGCGACCCGTGCCATCGGAGGCCGCCGACCGCTCGACGCCGTCCTGCGCACCAATCTGCGCCGGCGCGGCATCGGCGGCGGTGGCGAATCCGATCGCCCCGGTCAGGCTCATCGCGACGGCGCCCGCGATGGCCGCCAACCTCTTCGTTCTTCCTGGTCTCAACATCAGTTCTCCTCTCTAGGAGATCTCCACGGGGAGCAACTCTGCCCTTCAAAAGCGACACTCCTCAGCGTCTTATATCAATTCCAGCATGGCACAACGTGAGCGCAAATATCGGATTATGCGCTGAATGAAACACATTATGCGTTTGTCGGACAAAATAGAAATTTTGTTGATTTTCCGCGGTTACAAATGTAAAAAATGCCGTTTTTCGAAACTTGGCATACTGCATATCGATGTCTATCTATGCATCCTCGCACAGGATTCGTCGGCCGGAAAGACCATCGTCGGAACCGTCATTGCGAACGGCCATCGAACCGTTACCCGAAAACACCGTCCAACGTCGATATCCGAGGTTCCGGCGCTGGAACCGACGTTGCGAATCCACATCCAACATCATCATCCGAACAACGACCAGACGAAACCGGCAGCACTGCCATCACCCAACACCATCGCCCGGCACTCTTGCCGGCGACCCTTACTCGGGGTCGACGCCGCTGCTCTTGACTTCCTCGTAGACCTTCAGCGCGCGGCGCAGCGACGAGACAGAGCCGAAGCCACAGCGGTCGCCGATCTCCACCAAGGTGAGCGACGGCTGGCTCTTGCGCAGCTCCAGGGCTGCCTCGGTGCGTGCGCGGCGCACCAGGCTGGTGAAGTTGGTGTCGGCCTCCTGCAGCGCCAGCTGCACGGTGCGCACGGAGACGTTCTCGTGCTCGGCCGTCTTGGTGACGCTCAGCGTGGGATCGGTGTAGTTCTCGGAGACGTATTTGCGCACGCGCTCGATCAGCGGCATCACGCTCATGCCCTGCCCGAAGCAGGCGATGAGCAGCGAGCGCGCGACCCCGTCGGCCACCGTCTCGAGGGTGTCGACCATCTGCGAATGCGGGTTGTTGAGGTTGCAGGCGCTGACCACGAAGGCGAGCAGCGGCTGCAGCGAGACGACGTCGAGCTTGGAGCTCTGGCCCATCATCGAATAGGTCTTGTAGTCCGGCAGGATTGTGGCGAAGAGGCGGGAGGAGAGGCTCACCCCGATGAGCTCGTTGGCCGGGGCCGTGGTCTTGAAGACGACGTCGCCGGTGTCGGGCGGGATGAGGAAGACGCCCGGGTTGCGCCGCAGGATCTTGTTGTCCTGCGTGCTGATCTCGACGTGGCCGTGCAGCTGGAAGGTCATCGTGGCCATCTTGGCGGTGGGTCCCTCGCGCTTCCAGTCGAAGACCGTGGCCGGCAGGCTGATGTGCGAGAAGCTCACCTCGGGGAAGACCGCCGCCCTGGACGATATCTTCTTCTGGCCGCCCAGCGTCTGGAAATGCGCGTTGCCCACGGCGTTCGGATCGTATTGGTGGCTGGGGTCGTGGTCGGAGGATGTGTAATCGGTGGCCTTGATGTCGTTGGTCCGCACCGAGTCATTGCCCTGCTTGGCGAAGCGCACATTCCTGAGCTTGCCGTTCCTCAGCAAATCGTTACGGTCGAACATACCGAAATCTTACCGCCTTCCACCGCTCGATAATCGTTAAAGTCCAGCATACTAGCCCATCGGCACCATTCAAAACCCGATTTGAGGCCCGGGCGCGCATTTGGACAATCGTTTGACTACCCCCATTATAGCAAATGTATTACCGATTGTTGGCAATCATCATACTGGCGATTCACCGTTGATCGGCAGGTGCGGATGTGGATGCGGGCACGGACGTGCCGTTCCCCTTCAGCTCGTCCAGGCTGTCGGCGATGCGGCCGAGCAGCTCGACGGTCCGCTCGTCCGCGCGCGCCTCCTGCTGCTCGCCCTTGTCGGCCTCGGCCTGCTCCTGCTCATCCTTCTTGTTGAACAGCGCCTCGGAGACGTCGCGGAACTTGTTGATCGGCACGAGGATGCAGAAGTAGACGGCGACGGCGATCAGCAGGAAGTTGATCAACGCGCCCAGCACCGCGCCGAAGGAGACGGTGGAGTTGTTGAAGGTGACCGTCAGCAGGTTCTTCATGTTGGGCTTGCCAAAGATCATGGCGATCAGCGGGTTGATGAGGCTGTCGACGATGGAGTTGACCACCGAGGTCACCGCGGCGCCCATGACCACGCCGACGGCCATATCGATCATGTTGCCGCGAGAGATGAATTTCTTGAAACCGTTGAGCATATTGACCTCCTGTATTACTTTTGATTCCATCATAGGCATGACGCCCCTTCTCAGTCCTGCGCGGAATGCGACGACAGCTGCGGCGCGGGGACGTACCATCGCGCGCCCGGGCACGTCCCGCCCGCACCGAGCCGCAACCCACTACACCGAACCGGCATGATATCGATTCCATATCGCCTCCCACCTCGGGCGCATCAATGCTTTCCAGCGAAAAACGGAAAGTTTCGTCATCAAAAATTAACATTTGACGTCCGGTTTTTACGGACATCGGCCCCGGCGCGGTCTGCGGAATTCCTAGAATGAAAACCGACGATATAACCTAACGATGGAGCATCAATGCTGACCAATGAGTATGTGAAGCGCGTCTACGCGCAGGTGGAGCGCCGCGACGGCGACCAGCCCGAGTTCCTGCAGGCCGTGCGCGAGGTCTTCGAGACCCTGGAACCCGTGATCGAAAAGCACCCCGAATATGAGAAGAACGGCATCCTGGAGCGCCTGGTCGAGCCCGAGCGCGCCATCAAGTTCCGCGTCGCCTGGGTGGACGACGAAGGCCGCGTGCAGGTCAACCGCGGCTACCGCATCCAGTTCAACTCCGCGATCGGGCCCTACAAGGGCGGCCTGCGCCTGCACCCGACGGTGACCGAGTCCGTCATCAAGTTCCTCGGCTTCGAGCAGGTGCTGAAGAACTCGCTGACCGGCCTGCCGATGGGCGGCGCCAAGGGCGGCTCCGACTTCGACCCGAAGGGCCGCTCAGACGGCGAGGTGATGCACTTCTGCCAGGCCTTCATGACCGAGCTGCAGCGCCATATCGGCCAGTTCACCGACGTCCCGGCCGGCGACATCAACGTGGGCGCGCGCGAGATCGGCTACCTCTTCGGCCAGTACAAGCGCATCCGCAACGAGTACTCCGGCGTCCTGACCGGCAAGGGCCTGGAATACGGCGGCTCGCTGGCCCGCACCGAGGCGACCGGCTACGGCCTCTGCTACTACACCGCCGCCGCGCTGCGCACGCTTCGCGACGACTCCTTCGAGGGCAAGACCGTCGTGGTCTCCGGCTCCGGCAACGTGGCCGTCTTCGCCATCGAGAAGGCACAGCAGATGGGCGCGAAGGTCGTCACCTGCTCGGATTCCAACGGCTACGTCTACGACCCCGAGGGCATCAAGCTCGACGTGGTCAAGGACATCAAGATCGCGCACCGCGGCCGCATCAAGGAGTACGCCGATCGCGTGCCGGGCGCCGAATACCACGAGGGCAGCAAGGGCGTCTGGACGGTGAAGTGCGACATCGCGCTGCCGTGCGCCACCCAGAACGAGGTCGACGGTGAGTCCGCGGCCACGCTGGTGCGTAACGGCTGCAAGGTCGTCTGCGAGGGCGCGAACATGCCCTCGACGCCCGAAGCCATCGAGACCTACCAGAAGGCCGGCCTGCTCTACGGGCCTGCCAAGGCTTCGAACGCGGGCGGCGTGGCCGTCTCCGGCCTGGAGATGAGCCAGAACTCGTACCGCCTTTCCTGGACCTTCGACGAGGTCGACGGCAAGCTCAAGGACATCATGGAGAACATCGTCGCCGAATCGCTGGCCGCCGCCAAGGAGTACGGCCACGAGGGCGATCTGATGCTCGGCGCGAACGCCGCCGGCTTCGTGAAGGTCGCCAACGCCATGGTCGCCCAGGGCGTCTGCTGAGTAATCGGGCACAGCCGGTTCCGGCCAATCAGGTCGGGCCGGCGAATCGCGAACGGAACCCGCTGCCGATGTCATATTGGAGATATCGGCTGGCGGGTTCCGTCGTATTTCCGTGGATATGAACCATGGGCGGACATAAATCCAAAGGTCAATGGCTGGAACCCAAAAAGGCGACACCGGGATGATCCGGCGTCGCCTTCCTTATATATGAAAATGCCAATCCTTCGTGGGGCAGCGCGCAGGCCTTCGCACATCTGAGGAAATTCGGGAACATGCGCGACCGGCCACGTGGCCGTCAGAAGCATCTGTCAGGAGTGGGTGGCGCCGGGCACACGCGCGAACACGTCGCGGTGCGAGTGGACCACCTGGAAGCGGCTCGCGGGCCAGTAGTCGAGCATCGCCACGCCCTTCACACGACCCAGCGGCACGAGGCCGTGGTTGCCGTCGTCGGCGTGGTAGCGCGAGTCGGCGGAATTGGCGCGGTTGTCGCCGAGCACGAAGATGTTGCCGTCGGTCACCTTGGTCTTGAAGGCAAAACTGCTGGGCTGCACGCCGTCCTTGATGTACGCGCTCTCGTCGACGGCCACGCCGTTGACGGTCACCGGGGCGCCCGCGCCCTTGCAGGCCACCACGTCGCCGGGCAGGCCGATGACGCGCTTGACCAGGTCGTTGGAGGCGTAGATGTTGGTGGAATGCAGCCAGTTGGCGGGGTCCTTGAAGACCACCACGTCGCCGCGGTGCAGCTTGACGATGCGCGGCGCCAAGCGGTTGGTGACGATGTGGTCACCCACTTCGAGCGTGTCCTCCATGGAGCCGGAGGGGATCATATAGAGCCCGAAGACGAACATGCGCAACACGCTGGCCACCACGATGGCGATGAGGCAGCAGATGAGGATATAGAGGACGTCCTCGTAGCCTAGCCAGCCGGACGAGGCCTTGACGTGGGCGCCGAGTTTCGATTTGGGATCGCGTTGGGACTGCTGGGCGGCCTTCGCCACGGTTCTGGCGGACTTGCCGGCCCTGGCATCCTTGGCTGCCTCGTCCGCGCTGGCGGAATCGTGCTGTCCGGAGGCGGACCCACCGGCATCGGGCAAGACACTGCCCCGAGCGATATCTTCCGACTGCTGTTCCTCGGTCACTTACTCACTCCCATGCATCGCGTGTACCTGCCGAACCCGCTCTTCCCCTGCCATCCATCTTAGCGCGCCTGCAATGCCTTCGCTGGCATGAATCGCCCGGGAAACCGGCGGTGGCGCGGCTCGGGATATCAGTCGTCGCCGAGGGTGACGTGCACGCCGCCGACCAGCTGGCTGATGACGTTGTAGAGCGCCGCGACGATGACGGCGAAGAGCGTGGCGATCACGACTTCGACGATGGCGACGATGGTGACCGTGCTGATCACCGTGCTGAACGAGAAGACGCTGGCGAGGTTGAATCCGCCGGCGTCGAGACCCGTGGAGGAGACGATCTGGGTGACCTGGTCGAAGACGCCGACCACGTTGAGCAGCGCCCAGATGAGCGCCACGGCGACGATCTGGATGATGCCCGCGGCCACGGAGAGCAGGAACGTCACCTTGGCCACCGACCATGCGTCGATGCGGGTCAGCGAGAGGCTCATGCGGCGGGCGCGGGGCTTGCGGCGCTTGCTGATGCCGATGTGCGCGGACGGGCTGGCGCCGCCGGTGGGCTGTGCGGAACGCGCCACACGCGGGGCGGCGTGCCCTCGCTCGCCTTCGCCCTGCTCGCCTTCGGGGCGCAGCGCCCGCTCGAACTCGTTGCCGTTGGGGCTCTCGCTCATGCTTTCTCCTTGGATCCCATGGCCATGCCCTGCTTGTGCGCGGAGGAGGCCTTATTCGCACGATTCATCTAGCTCGAGGCTACCAGTCTTCACCGACGAAAAGCGGGGATTCCCGCGGCGGCGAGGACCCGGCACGGACCCTGTGCCCGGTGGCCAAAATGCCGCTTGGATACGCGAATCGCGGCCACCGGCATCCGGGGATGTCCATGGCCGCGATTCGATCGGCGGCTTGCGGGCCTGGGGCCCTAGGGCCTTGGCTGGCGCCTATTCGGCGTCGACTGCGGGCTTGCTTTCGCCGTCGTCGCCATCTGCGATTTCGGCGTCGGCGGCCTTGGCCTCGCCCTCGCCTGCGGCCGCGTCGGTCGCCTTGTCGGCGGCGGTATCGGCGCCGTCGGCCTGAGTGCCTTCGGCGTTCTCGTCGTCGTCATCGGTCTCGCTGTTGCGGGCGATGGAGATGATCTCGTCCTTCTTGTCGGGCTTGGCCAGCGTGACGCCCTGTGTGTTGCGCCCGGTGCGCTTGACCTCGTTGACGTCGGAGCGGATGACCTTGCCGGACTTCATGATGGCCATCACCTGGTCGCTGTCGCGCACGATGAGCGCGCCCACCAGCTCGCCGCGCCCGTCGGCCAGCTGCAGCGCCTTGACGCCGTAGCCGTTGCGGCCCTGGAGGCGGTATTCGTCGATATCGGTGCGCTTGGCGAAGCCCTCGTTGGTGACCACGAGCAGGTCGAGCTCCTCGTCCTGGTCGGCGCGGACCACGTCCATCGCCAGCAGCTCGTCGCCGTCGCGGAACTTCATGCCCTGCACGCCGGCGGTCTGGCGGCCCATGGGCCTCAGCTGCTCGTCGTCGGCCTTGAACTTGAGGCTCATGCCGTGGCGCGAGACGAGGATGATGTCGTCCTCGGCGTTGCACAGCGTCGCGCCGATCAGCTCGTCGGCCGGCTCGCCGGTCTCGGGGTCGGCCATCAGGCGCACGGCGATGAGGCCGCCCTGGCGGTTGGAGTCATACTGCACCAGCGGGGTCTTCTTGACCTTGCCGGAACGGGTGGCGAGCACCAGGTACTTGGCCACCTCGTAGTTCGGGATGGAGAGCACGGCCTGGATGGACTCGTCGGGCGCCAGCTGCAGCAGGTTCGCCACGTGCTGGCCTTTGGAGTCGCGGGAGCCCTCGGGCAGCTCGTAGGCCTTGAGCCTGAAGACGCGGCCGCGGTTGGTGAAGAAGAGGATCCAGTTGTGCGTGGAGGTCAGGAAGAAGTGGTCGACCACGTCGTCCTGGCGCAGCTTGGCGCCCCTGATGCCCTTGCCACCGCGGTGCTGGGCGCGGTATTCGTCGGCCTTGGTGCGCTTGACGAAGCCGGAGTGCGTGACGGTGACCACCACGTTCTCGTCGGCGATCAGGTCCTCGTCGCTCATCTCGCCGGAGAACGGCAGGATCTTGGTGCGGCGTTCGTCGCCGTACTTGGCCACGATCTCGTCAAGCTCGTCGCCCACGATCTGGCGTTCGCGCTCGGGGCTGGAGAGGATGTCGTTGTAGTCGGCGATCTTCCTCATCAGCTCGTTGTGCTCGTCGAGGATCTTCTGGCGCTCCAACGCGGCGAGACGACGCAGCTGCATCGCCAGGATCGCGTCGGCCTGCGCGGTGTCGACGTCGAGCAGGTCCTTCAGGCCGTTGCGCGCGGTCTCCACGTCCTTGGAGGCGCGGATCAGCGCGATGACCTCGTCGATCATGTCGAGGGCCTTCAGGTAGCCCTGCAGGATGTGGTCGCGTTCCTCGGCCTCGCGCTTGAGGTAGCGGGTGCGCCTGTCGATGACCTCGATCTGGTGGGTGACCCAGTGGCTGACGAAGGCGTCGAGCGAAAGGGTGCGCGGCACGTTGTCGACCAGGGCGAGCATGTTGGCGCCGAAGGTCTGCTGCAGCTGGGTGTGCTTGTAGAGGTTGTTCAAAACGACCTTCGGCACGGCGTCGCGCTTCAAAATGAGCACGAGGCGCTGGCCGGTGCGGCCGGAGGTCTCGTCGCGCATGTCGGCGATGCCCTGGATCTTGCCGTCGCGCACGGCGTCGCGGATCGAGGCGGCGAGGCGATCAGGGTTGACCTGGTAGGGCAGCTCGGTGACCACCAGGCACATGCGGCCCTTGATCTCCTCGGTGTTGACCACGGCGCGCATGGTGATGAGGCCACGGCCGGTGCGGTAGGCCTTCTCGATGCCCTTGTGGCCGAGGATGGTGGCGCCGGTGGGGAAGTCCGGGCCCTTGATGCGCTGCAGCAGCGCCTCGAGCAGCTCTTCCTTGGTGGCGTCCGGGTGGTCCAGCGCCCAGTGCACGCCATCGGCGACCTCGCGCATGTTGTGCGGGGGGATGTTGGTGGCCATGCCCACGGCGATGCCGGAGGAACCGTTGACCAAGAGGTTCGGGAAGCGGGCGGGGAGCACGGTGGGCTCCTGCGTCTTGCCGTCGTAGTTGGGCACGAAGTCGACGGTGTCCTTGTCGATGTCGCGCACCATCTCCATGGCCAGCGGCGCCATGCGGCACTCGGTGTAACGCATGGCGGCGGCGGGGTCGTCGCCCGGGGAGCCGAAGTTGCCCTGGCCGTCGACGAGCAGGTAGCGCATCGACCACGACTGGGCCATGCGCACCAGGGTGTCGTAGATGGCGGAGTCGCCGTGCGGATGGTACTTGCCCATCACGTCGCCCACGACGCGGGAGCACTTGTTGTAGCCGCGGTCGGGGCGGTAGCCGCCGTCGTACATCGCGTAGATCACACGGCGGTGCACCGGCTTCATGCCATCGCGCACGTCGGGGAGCGCGCGCTCCACGATCACGGAGAGCGAGTACGCCAGGTAGGACTCTCGCATCTCCTGGCCCAGGTCGATGCGCTGGATGCGTTCGCCGGTCATCAGGCCGTAGTCGGTGTTGTCGGCCTCCTGCGGGCTCAACGGCTCGAGCGCGCCACCGGGGATGTACTCGTCATCGTTGTCATTGCTGTTGTTGTTTTCGTCTGCCACGCTAAATCCTTATGTCTTTGAAAATCCTGCGTTCGATGCTGCGTCCCGTTCATCTCCGCCTAGGCGTCGATGAACCTCGCATCGTGGGCGTTGCGCTGGATGAAGAGCCTGCGCGGCTCCACCTCGTCGCCCATCAGCATCGAGAAGGTCTCGTCGGCGCGCGCGGCGTCCTCGATCTCCACCTGCTTCAGGATGCGGTGCTCGGGGTCCATGGTGGTGCTCCACAGCTCCTGGTAGCTCATCTCGCCGAGGCCCTTGTAGCGCTGGATGCCTTCGCCCTTGGGCAGCTGGCGTCCGGCCTCCTTGCCCTCGCGAAGCACGCGGTCGCGCTCGGCGTCGGTGTAGACGAAGCTGTGCGCGCCCTTGGTCCACTTGATGCGGTAGAGCGGCGGCATCGCCACGTAGACGTAGCCGGCGTAGATCATCGGCCGCATGTAGCGGAAGAAGAGCGTCAAGTTCAGCGTCGCGATATGCGCGCCGTCCACATCGGCGTCGGCCATGATGATGACCTTGTGGTAGCGCACCTTGTTGATGTCGAAGTCCTCGCCGTAGCCGCCGCCGACCGCGGTGATCAGCGCTTCGATGGTGTCGGACTTCATGATGCGGTCGATGGAGGCGCGCTCGGTGTTGAGGATCTTGCCTCGCAGCGGCAGGATGGCCTGCGTGATCGGGTTGCGGCCCTGGATGGCGGAGCCGCCTGCGGAATCGCCCTCGACGATGAACAGCTCGCATTCCTCGGGGTTGTTGGACTGGCAGTCCTTGAGCTTGTCGGGCATGCCGGCGGTCTCGAAGACGGACTTGCGGCGCGTGTTCTCGCGGGCCTTCTTGGCGGCGATGCGCGCGTGCGAGGCCTCGAGCGCCTTCTGGATGATGTTCTTGGCGTCGCTCGGATGGGCGTCGAACCAGTCGCCGAGGCGGTCGGTCATCACGCGCTGCACGAAGGTCTTGGCCTCCGAGTTGCCGAGCTTGGTCTTGGTCTGGCCCTCGAACTGCGGGTTGGTGAGCTTGACGGAGACGACGGCGGTGAGGCCCTCGCGCACGTCGTCGCCAGAGAGGTTGTCGTCCTTCTCCTTCAGGAGGTTCTTGTCGCGCGCGTAGCGGTTGACCAGGCTGGTCAGCGCGGCGCGGAAGCCCTCCTCGTGGGCGCCGCCCTCGGTGGTGGAGATGGTGTTGGCGAAGGTGTGCACGGCCTCGGAATAGGCGGTGGTCCACTGCAGCGCGATCTCGGCGGAGATGCCCAGCTTGAGGTCCTCGGCCTCCAGGTCGATGACCTCCTCCTCGATCGGGGTGGCCTTGCGCGACTTCACCAGGTAGTCGACGTAGTCCTTGATGCCGTTCTGGTAGCAGTAGGAGACGGTCTGGTTCTTCTCCTCGCCGTCCTCGTCGCCCTGCTCGCCGGCCACCTCGTCGCCGGCCTGGTCGGGCTTGCGCTCGTCGGTGAGGCTGATGCGCAGGCCCTTGTTGAGGAAGGCCATCTGCTGGAAGCGCGAGCGCAGCGTCTCGAAGTCGTAGGTGGTGGTCTCGAAGATCTCGGGGTCGGCCCAGAACGTCACGGACGTGCCGGTGGACTCGTCGTCGGCCAGGGGCGCACCCTGCTTGAGCGGCGCGGTGGCCTTCTGGTTCTTGAAGTTCTGCGTCCAGTGGTAGCCCTGGCGGCGCACCTCCACGTCGATCTCGGTGGAGAGCGCGTTGACGACGCTGATGCCGACGCCGTGCAGGCCGCCGGAGACCGCGTAGCCGCCGCCGCCGAACTTGCCGCCGGCGTGCAGCTTGGTCATCACCGTCTCGACGCCGGAGACGCCCTCGCCGGGCACCTCGTCGACGGGGATGCCGCGGCCGTTGTCGACCACGCGAATGCCGCCATCGGCCAGGATCGTGACCTCGATGTGCGAAGCATAGCCCGCGAGCGCCTCGTCGACGGAGTTGTCGACGATCTCGTAGACCAGGTGGTGCAGGCCGCGGGGGCCGGTGGAGCCGATGTACATGCCCGGGCGGATGCGCACGGCCTCGAGGCCCTCCAGGACCCTCAGATCGCTGGCGTCGTAATGCTGCGGGGCCAATGAGTCGTCAAGCTGGGCGTCTTCGAGCTGGTCCTCCTGGGGCTCGTCGGCGTCGTTGACATTGCTTTGTGAATCCGCTTCTGGATTTGCCACAAGGTTCCTTCCTGCGATTTCCTCCGTAGGAAAGGGTTCCCGCGAAGGCGATACACTCTAGAAAGCAAATAATGGGGCCTTCTAGGCTGGTAACTCCAATATGGACTATTTTACCAGCTTATGGGGACTTTTCGTCATTGCCCCCGTGGAGCGAATTTTTGGGTTTTTACCCGGTCTTATCGCCGTTTTTCGCGGGCATGCCAGCATATGGGCGTGGTGTACGTGGCGATATATCCGCCCCTCAGCCGCGGCGGGGATAGCGGCGGGCGCCGCCCGTGTAGCGGTTGAAACGGTGCGACTGAGGGCCGGTGACGTGGATCTCGCGCACGTCGAGGCCTTCGAGGCGCTGGCGGATGGTCTTCTTGAGCTGGGGGATGAGGTAGGTCAGCTGCGTGGCCCACACCGTCGATTCGGCGCGGATGGTGAGCACTCCGTCGGCGAGGCTGGTGACCTCGGAATGGCGGGCGATGCCGGCGCCGACCACTTGGTCCCAGTGGTTGCGCAGCTGCGCGATCTTCAGATGGGGCACCCAGTCGCCCTGCCGGGCCATAGCCGCCATCACACCGCCGAGCCTGCCCGGGTCGCGCCCCGGCTTGCCGAAGTTTTGCCAGGCCTCCTCCTCGCGCCTTGCCCATTCGCGGCGCACCATCGAGCGCGAGGAGAGCTTGTCGAAGACCTGGGCGGGCAGCTTGCGCTCGTCGAGTTTCAGGGCGAGGGCTATCGGTTCCTTCATGCCGCCTCCCCGTCGCCTGATGTGCCTGAGTCGCTTGGTTCCTCGGAAATATCGGCATCCTGCGGCCCGCGCGCGGCCTTCAGCTGGGCGACCAGCGCGGCGTTGGCGTCATCGCTGCCTTCGCGCAGCTGCCCCACGTCGATGATGTTGACCCCGCCGAGCCCCGCCGCCCGCTCGGGGATGTCGCTGCCGGAGGCCACGGTGACGAGCACCTGGTCCTGGCCGAGGGCGAAGTCGAGGATCTGGCTGCGCCGGTGCTCGTCGAGCTGGGCGAAGACGTCGTCGAGGATCACGATGGGCCTGACCCCGCGCGTCTCGGCGATCTGGTCGAAGAGCGCCATCTTCAGGGCGAGGGCGAGCGTCCACATCTCGCCGTTGGAGGCGAACTCGCGGGCGGGCATGCCCGCCAACGTGAAGGCGAGATCGTCGCGGTGCGGGCCGATGAGGTTGCGTCCGCGCGCCACCTCGCCGGCGTAGAGCCGCTGGAAGTGCCTGCTGATCTCCGGGCCGGGATCGGTGAATTGCAGCACCTCGTCGAAGGAGGGCTCGTACTCGAGTCCCACGTCCTGGCCACCGCCGGCCAGCCGGTCGTATATCTCGGCGAACGGCCCGGCCAGATTGCGCACCAGTTCGGCCCGCGCACGGGTGAGGGCCACGCCTTCGGCGATGAACTGCCCGGTCCACACCTCGAGGCCGCTCAGGGCCGCCTGCTGCCGGTCGGGGGTCTCCTCGCGCTGCTGCAACTGCTTGAGCAACGCCACGCGCTGCCGTGCGATCTTGGTGGTGGCGGACAGGTGCGCCGCGTAGTCGGGGGAGAAGAGCGCGCCTGCCTGGTCGAGGAATCCGCGCCGGGTGGCCGGGTCTCCGGAGACGAGGCGCTGGTCCTCGGGGGTGAACGAGACGCTGGAGACGCGGCCGACGATGTCGCGCATGTAGAGCGAGGGGCCGCCGTTGACGCGGCCGCGGTTGGCCCCGCGCGCGGCGATGGTCACCTCGTAGGTGGTCGGCTTCCCCGCTTCGACGTCGCCTTCACCATCGGCAGCTTCCCCGGCATCGCCCTCGTTGACATTGGCGCGGATGGTGGCCTTGCGCTCACCGCGCTCGATCAGCGGCAGGGTGCTGGAGACGCGGTGGCTCGAACCGGTGGAGAGCATCTCGACGGCCTCGACCACGTTGGTCTTGCCCAGCCCATTGACGCCCTTGAGGATGTTGATGCCCGGCGTGAAGTCGACGACCACATGGCCCCATGAGCGGAAGTGGTCGAGCACCAGCCGTGAGATGTACACGCATCCTCCTTGCATCCGTTGTTCCGATTATCCCGACATGACACATCCGGCCAGCCCGTTCCGCGCCGCGACTCTGACACATCGTGACCCATAGGTCACACCATAGGGATCACGAACGGACAGCCGAACGGGACGGCAAGCCGTTGCGAAACCATTGCGAACCGATAGTCCGAAAGGCACTCACGCGCCGTCAGGCTATCCCGATTCGATAAACCGAAGAGTGCATATACCCTCCGGTTTATTCATTCCTACGGCGAAAACACCTTACGGGGTTCAACGTTTTTGCCCGCCCCGCAAAGCCTGCCGTCAGTTGTTGAAGCGCATCGGCACGAGCAGGTAGCGGTAGTCCATCGACTCGTCCGAATCGGCCTCCTGCTGCCCGTTGAACTCCACGGGCTTGACGGCGGTCGTCATCTTCATGCGCACGAACGGCTCGGTGATCGCGCTCAGTCCCTCGATCAGGTAGGAGGGGTTGAAGGCGACGGTGATGTTCTCGCCGTCCATGTCGACGTCGAGCACCTCCTTGGCCTGCGACTCGTCGGCGGTGCCGGCGGTCATCGTCAGCGTCTGGCCCTCGAAGACCATGCGGATCGGCGCGTTGCGTTCGGCCACCAGCGACACACGCTTGATCGCGTTGAGCAGCGACTGCTTGTCGATGACGGCCTCGATCGGGTATTCGTCGGCGAAGAGGCGGTCGACCGCGGGGAACTCTCCGTCGATCAGCTGCGAGGTCGACACCCTTCCGGCGTTCTCGAAACCAAGCAACGACGGGCTTTCGGTGTCGAAATCGACCGTGACGTTCTGGTGCTCGTCGACCGCGCGCGCCACATCATGCAGCAGCGAGCCGCGCACCAGGGTCTGGGTGCTGACGTCCGGATCCTGCGGAGTCCAGGAGAAGCTGGAACGCGAGAGGCGGAACCGGTCGGTGGAGGTCATGACGACCTTGTTGCCCTCGAACTGGATGCGCACGCCTGTCAGGACCGGACGGTTCTCCTCACGAGAGACCGCCACGCAGGCCTGAGAGACCGCCTGGACGAAGGTGGGGGTGTCGACCTGGCCGAGCAGCGGCGGCACATCGGGCAGATCCGGGTATTCAGACTCGGGCATGAGCTGCATGTTGAAGGTCGACTTGCCCGAGGTGATGGTCAGCGTGGTGTCGGTGGTCGACAGATACGCCTTCTCCTGGGGCAGCGACTTGGAGATGTCGGCGAGCAGCTTGCCAAGCACGAGAACGCTTCCGGCCTCGTCGACCCCGGCCTCGATGTGGTTGCGGGCCGAGATCTCGTAGTTGAAGGCTGAAAGGTGGAGCGATCCGTCGGCGGCGTTGAGGCGGATGCCCGCGAGGATCGGGTTGGCGGGACGGGCGTCGATGACGCGGGTGGTCCAGGCGACCGCGTCGGCGAGCGCCGTTGAGTTGACTTCGACTTTCATATGCTCCTGCTTTCAGAGGGTTTTGCTGCTATCCAGTCTAGTTGCTTTTTTGGAAGGTGGGATTGGGATTCAAGGCGACCCGGTTATCGTTGCGACGATGAAACGTAAGATAGTTCAGTAATCATGTCAATAAGCACGGTGAATATGTGGATAACCCTGAAAAGCCAGTGAACGCCTTGGCATCGAACGCTTTCAGGTGTGTGGATAACTTTGCGGAGAATTGTGGATAAAAGGCTTGGTTATCCACAGGAACTCGTTTGCTTTTCAGTTGTCCACAATTTTTGGGGATTAGTCCACGAGTACTCCACCGAAAAATGTGGGTATATCCACCGCTTATCCGCAGCTTTTACCCACATCTGTGCATAAATCGGTGGATAACTTTTCGTCGTATTCTTTCCACACCCGGTGTGTCGCGCGGTGGACAACGGCGAAATCGCGCGAATGCCGTCCTGGATGGCGTTCTCCTGGATGCGGTCTTTTCGGCCGGCAGAGTCCCTGTGCGCGACGCGGCCTCAAGCTCGCCGTCGAGCGCCCTGCCATGGGGCAATGGCGTGCAGACAGGCATACTTGTGGCTCTGACACTTCGCAGTGTGCAGTAGCGCCGGATCATGCTCTGAGATGACGACCGCATGGGATTCCGGACCGTCGCGTCATGTGGCGACGCCACGGCCCGGCCGGCGTCGCCCGTATCCGCCGTTTCCGGCGTCTTTGCCGCTCAGTACCCGATAGGGCCATCCGCGCCCGTGTCGTCGGTCCGGCCGCCGGCCCTGCGCGCGCGGACCTGCCAGACAATCAGGCATACGGCGGCGATCAGGACCACCAAAGCGATGATCCCCGCCCAGCCGGATGCCCGCCGCGCAGACGTGCTGCCCGGGTCGGCTTCGGCGTCGCCGTTCGTGTTCGCTGTCCCGGCGTCGCGCCGCTTGCCGACATGGTTGACGCGCTTGTGGGCGCCGGTGCCCGACGAGTCATGCTGGCTGTCGAGGGTCGCGCCCTCGGCGGTGGCCACCGGCCATTCCTCTCCGAACAGCGCCGGCCCACGCTGCGCCGAGGTCTGCACGCCACCACGGGCGTTGCCGTTGGACGAGCCGGAACGACCGTGTCTGCCACCATTCGCGCCCGCGTCGCCCTGATGACCGGATCCGCCGGAGCCGATGGTGCCGTTTTGGGTTCCGTGGCCCGCGCCCGAGCCATTCGGCCTGCCCGTCTCGCCCTGGCTGCTGTGACCCGAGATCGGCTCGAGGCCGGCGATGGCGTCGATCAGATGCTGCCAGGCGTTGTCGATGGTGCTCTGCGTCGCGTTCGGGTCGTTCTGCGTGCTTTCCGCCAGGTCCAGGGCGTCGATGAACCGTGCCCACGAGGAGATGTCGTACCGGTCGTTGTTGCCGACCTGTTCCTTGTGCGCCGCCTCGCCGATGGCGGCGGTCAACGCGGCCTTGTTCCGGCCGTTGGGGTTCCGACGCTCCAGGGCCTTCATGGCGCCGGTCAGGCGGTTGGTGGCCGCGGAGATCTCCGCCTGGGTCGGGTTATGCTTGCCAAGCACGGTTTCCGCGTCGGACAGCGCGGCCTGCAGGCCGTTCCACGAGTCGCTGGTGTAGTCGCCTTGGACGAGTCCGTTGGCGTTGTCGGCCAATATCTGCAACGGGGACCTGTCGAGCTTCGCCTTGGCGTCGCGCAGGTCGCGCAGGGTCGTGTCGACGTCGGCCTGCCCCTTGCTTCCGTCGTCGAGCACGTTGTCGGCGGCGCGCAGGGCCGTCCGGAACGCGTTCCACGTGGCCTCGGAATAATGGTCGTCCGTTATTCCCCGGTCGTTGAGGTACTCGTCGTTGAGGTCCCTGGAATCCCTTCCGGTACTGGTCCAGACAGCCTTCAGCGCAAGGGTGTCCGAGGAGAGGGTGATGACGTCTCCGGGCTGGTAGACCTTGTTGGCCGTCTCGTCCTTCCACCCGTCGAAGGTGAAGTCCTTGGTCTCGCGGCCTCCGTTGACGTAGGTGATGATGTACCAGCTGTTGCCGGGCAGCCTGACCTTCGTGGGGCGCGTGGCGACGCGCGTCGTGCCGCCGTTTCCATCGGGCAGGTCCCTGTCGGCGTCATAGCCGGTGGCGACCAGCGGCGCGGGGCCGGACGGCGGTATGGTGGCCGCCGAATATCCGCTCGGGGGCGTCCCGTTGTTCAGCGTCACACTCCGCTTCACCTGCCGCAGATAGGTGCCGGAGCTGCCGGCGGAGGCGGCGTTGACCCGATCGGCCAGCTGCGAGGTGGTGTACGACGCATCGTGGTCGAAGCCGGACGACGGGCCGGTCACCTGCGTCCAGGTGAACGTGGATGCGGTGGAGGAGAAGCTGCTGCCGGCGTCCAGGCGGGTGGCCGGACCGACGGTGAGTTGGGTGAGGCCAGCAGGCAGCCAGATCGCGCTGGGAGGGGCCTGGCCCGGTGGCAGTGGGCAGCCCGGGGAAGCCTGGGTCTTGGTCATGTCCCAGCCGGACAGGTCCAGGGCGGTCAGGGAGCTCGTCGAGAACATCTTGGACATGTACCTCACCTTGCCGGTGTCGAAGGCGCCGAGACCTGGAACGGCGCTTACCTTGGCGTTCGAGAACATGCCGCTCATGTTCTCCACGTTGCCGGTGCGGAAGCTGGAAAGGTCGAGGGCCATGGGGGTGCCGCCGTTGCGGTTGAGCCCGGCGAACATGTTTTGCATGGTGGTGACGTTGGCGGTGTCGAAGCCGGTGATGGTGAGTTGGCCGAGGAGATGGCAGCCGGAGAACATGCTTGCCATGGTGGTGACGTTGGCGGTGTCGAAGTTTCTCAGGTCGAGGCTTCGCAGGGACACGTCGCCGGAGAACATGCTATCCATGGTGGTGACGTTGGCGGTGTCGAAGCTGCCGATGCTGAGTTGGCCGAGGAGATGGCAGCCGGCGAACATGCTATCCATGGTGGTGACGTTGGCGGTGTCGAAGTTTCCCAGGTCGAGGCTTCGCAGGGACACGTCGCCGTAGAACATGTTGTCCATGGTGGTGACGCGGCTGGTGTCGAAGCCGGTGAGGTCGATCCGTTCGAGCGACGGGTCCACCATGAACAGGTGGGACATGCTGGCCAATGGCGAGGAGTCCACCATGTTCGCGCTCGTGAACGTCACCAGGTTGGATTTGTAGCTGAGATTGAGACCGGCGGCATTGCTGAACACGGTCTTGGTGGGGCCAGCGAAGGTGACGTGCTGCACCTCGTTGCTCACGGCGTTGGGCATCATGTTGTCGGCGCCCTCGGCCTTGACGGTTAGGGTGCAGCCCTCGGCGGTGTCGGACTTCCGCCATCCGGCGCGTCCGCCGGCGGCGGGGGCCGAGAGCGGCGCGACACAGCGCATCGGTGCGGGAGTGGCCTGGACCTGGGCCTGCGGCCTCGCCTGGCCGGCGTCCGCGTCGGCTTCGGCGGCGTTGGCCAGCGCCGGGGCGGCCAGCATGGCGATCGCCGCCAGCGCGCCAATCATGGCTTTCCGATTCTTCTTCATGGCTTCCCTCATCGGCTTGGTCGTTCGGCCGCGACATCGCTGGTCGCAGGGATTTCGACGGCAAATGACGCAAAACGCATCATATTGTGTCACGCCAGACTATCTGATTGGGATAATCCGGCGCATGACGACGTTTGTCTCAATATTTGTGGAAACCGATAGGATTTTTGCGTCGGTAAAGGTCTCTGTGGGCGTGCATTATGGCTCAATCATTGACGAGGGCGGACATTTGTCTAGTTATGAGAAGATCGGGGAAAATCTGTTGGACAGTTTTATATCAAATATCTAAATAAACAACATTCACCATATCTTCACTGTTAATCGATTGCAGCTTGGTTCCTCTGTTTGGCGGCGAGCGGGATCATGCAGTTGATGATCCAGGAACCCTCTTCTGATGCGGTCTCGAAGGTGCCTCCCAGCGCCTCGATCGCCTCTTGGTGCAGGCCGATGCCCTTGCCGTGGGCCACCTGCCCGAAACCGCTGACGTTGCCGGTGCAGTCGTTGGTCTCCATGATGCGCAGGCACCCGCCCTCGAGGCTGGCGATGAGCACGTACTGGTCGGTGCCCGGCCGCGCGTGGCGGATGATGTTGGTGTAGACCTCGGTGAGCAGGTGGTCCGTGCAATGCAGCGCGTCCATGTTGACCTCAAGGCCCTCGCCCAGGTCGCCCCGCACCTGCGAGGTGCCGACGTAGCCCAGCGCGTGCAGCGACGAATCCTCGTGCGCGCACCGGCCGAGCAGCCACTCGCGCACGTCCTGCGCCGCCTCTTCGGCCGCCTCGCCGAGACGGTTGTCGCCGTTGAGCAGGGCGATGACCTCGTCGATGTTCCTCAACGCGCCGTGCGCCTTCTCGTTCGCCAGCCTGGCCTCGTCGCGGTTCCAGCCGCCGGTGGGGTTGTCGGTGAGCAGGATGATCGAGGAGAGCTCGTTGGTGATGGAGTCGTGGAGCGCCTCGGCGAGCACGCGGTCGTGCCGCTCCTTGTTGAGTCTGTCGGTCTGTTGGGCCAGCCGCCCGTTCTCCCGGGTGGTCCGGCTCAGCTCGCCCTCGACCCGGGCGTAGCGGCCGATGAGCCAGGGGCCCATGTAGATCAGTCCCAGCAACAGCAGGGTGTCGATATGCGCGCGGCCGAGGGCGGCGAAGTCGCAGAAGATCAGCGCGGTCAGGGTGACGCACAGCGCCGGACTCCACGACCTGCCGCGGCGCGAACGGCCCAGCAGCATGCCGCTGGTGATGGCCGGTATGTAGACGATCGTGCGTGGGATGCGCGGCACCATCGCCCCGACCGCGCTGAGGACGAACGTGGCCGCCGGGCCCGCCGTGGGCAGGACCATCGAGGAGAGGGTCAGCAGGCTCGACGCCAGCAGGTTCGCGGTGTAGTCCGGCTGTGTGAAGGCCCCGTCGAAGAACCCGCACACGACTGTCAGCAGGATGCTCGCCGCCGTGGTGGTCAGGGTGAGCCGGTCGGCGCGGACGAGGCGCGATCCGTGAGTGGGCCTGCGCGACAGGGCGGTGGCGCCGACGCGGCGAGGCGGCGCGGACGTGCCTTGTGGCTGCACCGCCCCTGACCCGTGACGGGCCTTGCGCGGCGTGGTCTGCGGTGCGCGGGCGCTCGCGGTTGGTCCGACCGCGGTTCCGTTCGCCGTCTCCATGGCTCCCGCGTCAGTGCGGGGCCCTGCGCCGCAACCGGTATCGCTCGAATCCGGAATCTTGTCTTCGTCGAGCAGGTTGATGACCTCGTGCGTGCGGTTGAGGGCCTGCTTTGCTTCCGAAGAGACCTGGGCGCGCCCGTCCTCCGTATCGCCGTCAGCGCCGTCGGTGATCGCGATGATCGAACGCAGGATCCTGGAGACCGAATCGTGGATCTGCTCGGCCATCCGGTGGTCGCGATCCGCCTGCTGCAGTTGGAAGGTGGTCCGTCGCAGCTGGCTGGTGGTCTCCTCGGCATGGCGGATTTCGAGCTGCTGCCTGGCCAGGCGGCCCAGCAGCCACGGGCAGAGGAACACCACGATCACGGCGAACAGGCCCGTGTCGATGGGCATCGCGGGGCCCGTGCCGGAGACGTTGCTGTAGATGACGGTGAGCACGCCGTTGACCGTGACCAGCAGGGGAAGCACGGCGCCGGTCTTCACCCAACGCCTCAGAAAACCGAGCATCAGCCCGGAGGCGAGGAACGCGACCAGAACGTTCGTCCAGCTGGAATCCGCGACGGGGTAGTCGCTCTGGACCTCGTAGGCGCTGACGAGCAGCGAGACCATCAGCGTCGACACAAAGGTGATGATGGGTCCGCCCACCGGCAGGACGAGACAGGAGAGCAGGGGCACGGCAAGCACCGCGGTCATCATGCTTCCGGCGCCGGCCGCGGTGAACAGGTTGCCGAACGTCGCGATGCACAGCACCAGCAGGGCGCTCACAAGCGCTACAGCGGCCGTTGGACGGTCGGCACGCACCAGCCTTCCCAGGCCTGCTGCCAGGTGCCGGAACGCGTTCGCGTCCGAAGGCGGACCGCTCTTTTCCGGCGTGCCGTCCGAACTCACCGGCGCTCCAGCATCCATATGCCCACACCCTGGCTCAGGGTGGAGGCGCCCAGCTTCTTGATCGCCCGGTGGGCCCCGGTGCGGATGGAGGAGTCGCTGGTGCCCAGCTCGTCTGCGATCTGCTTGTAGCGCTTGCCGTGCGCCAGCAGGTCGAGGATCCGCTCCTCGTGGGCGGTCAGCTTCACCTTGGCGTCGGACGGCTCGCGGCTGATGTGGTCGTAGGCGAGAGTGGCGTCCTCGAAGCGGACGTTGTTGAGCGACGAGTAGGTGTTGCCCTGAGAGATGGCGCGCAGGGCCGCCTGGATCTGGGGGATGTCGGATTTCGAGACCAGCCCCTGGGCGCCGGCGGAGGCCAAGTCGGCCGCGTAGTGCTCCAGGGAGTAGGAGGTGATGCCGAGGATCCTCACCTTGGGGGTCGCCCTGCGGATGGCGCGGCAGACGTCGGGGCCCGTGTAGCTGGAGCTCAGCGACATGTCGAGGATGAGCACGTCGGGCATCGAATGTGGATCGGCGGCCTTCGTGATGGTCTCGGTGGCGGAGGTGGAGCTCCAGATCACCTCGCAGTTTGGAATGATGCGGGGCAGCAGGTTGGCCATCGTCATCAGGGCGAAGTTGTCGTTGTCGGTCACCGCGAGGCGCAACGGCCTGTTGCCGGCGCCCTGGCCACCCGCTCCTGACGGCATGGTCGTCGCATCGTTGTTGATTGGTGTGTTCCCCCCGTTGGTGGGCATCTTGGACTCCTTAGGGGCTGTGTGGCCGTTGGTATGGACGATGGTGTGGCGTGCGCCGGTCTCGCGATTGTGGCGTGGGTCACTGTCGCTTACCAGTGTAGTCAGCCTCGGTCTCTGACGGCAAGTGTATACAATACGAATTCGTCCCACCGAATCCTGTTTCGATGGGACGAATCGGTGGCCGGGCTAGCGTGTCATTGCCCGGCCGGGATCATCAACGGGACTCCGTGTGGTGCTGTGCGCCGACCACGGCGTATTCCTCCTCGTTGCGGCGGTTGTATTCATACCACACCGCGCCGCAGACGACCGCGACGACGAGCAGCAGCAACAGCAGCCACAGCCAGCTCGGATGGTGCGTGGCGCTCGCGGTGGTGGTCGCCTTGGGGACCGAGCAGCGGGGGAGCTTCGCCTCGCTGACGGTGCCCGTGGTCCACGCGGACATCTCGACGATGTCGCCGTCGCTGTTCACGCAGGCCTTGCCGCCCTTGGAGCTGTGCTTGCGGTTGGTGGAGGTGTCGGACCTCTTCGGGGTGACGGTGGCGTTGGTGTCGGCGCCGTTCAGGGTGGTGCCGGACGACTGGAACGCGCGGGAGATGTAGTAGACCGGGGAACGGCCCGCCAGCACGGTCGTGTACTGCCAGCTGTTGCCGGATCCACCGCCGTTGCCGTCGCCGCCTCCGTTATCGGAGCCACCGCCGTTGTTGCCGGAGCCTCCGTTGTCGGCGGCGACCGGTTCGAGGTTGGTGATCGCGTCGACCAGCTGCTGCCAGGCGTTGTCGATGGTGCTCTGCGTGGCGTTCGGGTCGTTCTTGACGCTCTTGGCGTTCGCCAGGGCCGCCAGGAAGGCGCTCCAGGAGCCGGGGGTGTACCTGCTCTGGTTCGGCAGCTTCTGGTTGGCGTTGTCGATCACCTGGTTCAGCACGGTCTTGTCACCCTTGGCGATGAGACCAGCGATGGCCTGGTCGAGCTGCTGCTTGGCCTGGTCGACGTCCGCCTTGGAGGGCGCAGGCGTGGTGGCGATCACGTCGTTGGCGTGGTCGATGGCGGTCTGCACGGGCTGCCAGGAGCCGGTGGTGTACTTGTTCTGCTGGCCGATGATCGCGGCGACCGCGTCGGCGAGGTCCTGGCGTCCGTTGGGCACCAAGGCGTTGGCGGCGTTGATCAGGCCTGCGAGGGCGTCGTCCACGTCGGTCTGGCTGGCGTTCGCATTGTCGAGCACGTCCTTGGCGTGCTGCAGCGCGTTGGTGAACGCGGGCCAGTTGGCGGGGTCGAAGTCGTTCTGCCTGTTGGCCTTGTACTGGTTGTACATGTTCTGCAGGACCGTCTTGCTGGGCACCTTGGTCATGGCGTTCATCGCGTTCTGCAGGTTCTGCTTGGCCTGGTCGATCGGGCCTTGCGTCGCGTCGGCCGGCAGGTTGGTGGCGGCGTTGATGGCGTTCTGCAGGGCATTCCAGCTGTTCGGGAGGTACTTGCCCTGGTCCGAGGCGGGATAGTCGTGGTGGGCCTGGCTCAGCAGCGCGTCCAGGGCGGTGCGGTCACCCTTGGCGACGAGGCCGAGCTTGGCCTGGTCGAGCTGCTGCTTGGCTGCGCCGACCTCGGCGGCCGTGGGTGCGGGCGTCGTGGCGATCACGTCGTTGGCGTGGTCGATGGCGGTCTGCACGGGCTGCCAGGAAGCGGCGGTGTACTTGTTCTTGTTCGGGGTGGTCTCGGCCACGTCGTCGGCGAGGTCCTGGCGTCCGTTGGGCACCAGGGCGTTGGCGGCGTTGACCAGGCCGGCCATCGCGGCGTTCACATCGGCCTGGGTCGCGTTCGCGTCGTCGATCACGTCCTTGGCGTGCTGCAGCGCGTTGGTGAACGCGGGCCACTGGGTGGCGTCACTCGGGTCGAAGTCGGCCTGCTTGTTGTCCTTGTACCGGTTGACCAGGTTCTGCAGGGGCGTCTTGTTGCCCTTCTCGGCCAGGTTGTTCAAGGCGTTCTGCAGGTTCTGCTTCGCCGTGTCCACCTCGTTCTTGGTGGGGTTGGGCTTGTCGAGCACCGTCTGGCCGGCGCTGATGGCGTTCTGCAGCTGGTCGAGCGAGCCGGGCGTGTATTTGTCCTTGTCGGCCGTGGAGCCGGCGGGATGGTCCTGCTTGGCCTGGTTGACGGCGGCCTGCAGCTCGGACTTGTCGACCATGAGGCCGGCGAGCGCGTCGTTCAGCTTATCGGTGGCGTCTTGGACGTCGTTCTTGGTGGCGTCGGCGTCCGCGGCCACGTCGGTCGCGTGGTCCAGGGCGTCCTTGAGGGCGTTCCAGGAGGCGGCGGTGAAGTCGGACTGGTGCTTGCCCTGGGCCATGCCGATGGCGGCCACGAGGCGGGACTTGTCGACCCGCAGTTTGTTGAGCGCGTCGTTCAGGTTGTTGAGGGCCGTGTCGACGTCGGAAGACGTGGAGTTCTCATTGCCCTTGACGTTCTCGGCGGCGGCGAGTGCGGTCTGGAGGTTGGTCCAGGAGTCGGCGGTGTAGCCGGCCTGCTGCTCCTGCCTGGCCTTGTCGATCGCGGCCTGGAGGGCGGTGAGATCGCCCTTCTTCTGCAGGTTGTCCTTGGCCTTGCTCAGCGCCTTGAACGTGTCGGTCACCTCGGCGTTCGTGGCGTTCGTGTTGTTGAGCACCTGCTGCGCCTTGTCGCGCTTGTTCTGCAGTTCGGTCCAGGTCGCGGGGGTGTAGTCGCCCTGGTTCAGCTTGCCGGTCTCGTCGTAGAGGTACTGGAGCGTTTCCTTGTTGGGGACCATCTGCAGCTTGTTGCGCGCGTCCTTGAGGTCGCTCAGCGCCTTGTTGACGTCCGCCTGGGTCTTGCTGCCGTCGTTGAGCACGTTGTCGGCGGCGGTCATCGCATTGTGGAAGACGGTCCAGGTGGCGTTGGTGTAGTTGTCCTTGTGGAGGGTGGAGCCATCGATGTAGGCGTCGTTGAGCTCACGCGAATCGCGGTTCTTCGTCCATTTCGCACTGAAGGTCTTGTTGCCGGAGGCCATGTCCACGGGGTCGTTGGGCTGGTAGGTCCTGTTGTCGCCGGACCAGCCGTTGAACGTGAAGTCCTTCGAGATGCGGCGGCCGTTCATGTACTGGATGGAGAATCCGTTGGCGGGGGCCTTGACGCCGGTGTAGTGGGCGTCGACGTTGGCCGTGCCACCCATGCCGTTGGGCACGTTCTGGTGAGCGTCATATCCGTAGCTTTGCACGGGATCGGTCGAGCCCACCAGCACGTAGCCTTCCGGAGTGTCGCTTGTCAGGCTCAGGGTGCGCTTGTTCTGCAGGACGTAGGTGCCCGTGCTGTTGGTGCGCATCGCCAGCGTCGTCGTGGTGTAGGAGACGTCGTGGTCGGCCGCTTCCGGCAGCACCTGCGCCCACCTGCTGTTGGAGTCGTAGAAGCTTGCGGCGCGCAGGGAGTTGCGCGGGCCGAGGGTGATCTGGTTCAGGTTGTCGGGCAGGGTGATCGGCGAGGAGACGCTGAGCATGTTCCAGCCGGAGAGGTCCATCGTCTTCAGATAGAGGTTGCTCGAGAACATCTGGGACATGGATCTCACCTGTGAGGTGTTGAGATTCTCCAGTCCCTTGATGCTTCGCACGCCCGAATCGGCGAACATGCTGGACATGTCCGTCACGTTCCCGGTGTCAAAATTGGACAGGTCCAGGTCGATTGGCTGCGTAGCGCCGGATTCGCTGGTTTCGCCCGCATGCGCGAACATGAATTGCATGTTGGTGACCTTGGAGGTGTCGAACCCGTCCAGCCCGATGATCTGTTCCAGGCGCAAGGCCACGTCGAACATGTGACTCATGTCGGTGACCTTGGAGGTGTCGAACCCGCTGAGGTTGACCTGTCGCAGCATGAAATCTCCGCTGAACAGGGCGCCCATCTTCGTGACGTGGGAGGTGTCGAAGCCGCTGGCGTTCACCTGGGTCAGCGCCGTGTCGGAGGAGAACATGGAGGACATGTCGTTGAGCGCGGAGGTGTCGAGGAATCCGTTGCCGTTGAACGTCACCAGATTGTTGTGTGCGCCGAAGATATGATTGGATCTGTTCTGGTCCTGTGCGTCCAGCTTGGTCTTGGTCGGGCCGATGAAGATGATGTGCTGCACGTCATTGGTGATCGCGTTGGAAGGCATCCTGTTGTTCGCGCCTTCGGCCTTGACGGCCAGCGCGCAGCCGTCCACGGTGTCTTCCTTGGTCCAGCCGGCATAGCCGTTCGCGGCGGCCGCCTGGGTCGTGCCCGTGCAGGCAATCGCGTTCTGCGTGCCCACAGTGTTCGCCGCACGACTCTGCGCCTGCCCGGAACCGGAGCTCACGCTGTTGGCGTCGGCCATGGCAGGTGCCGCCAGTGTTGCCATCGCGGCCAGTATGCCGACCGCGGCTTTCCATGTCTTTCTCATTCCATTCCTATCTGCACTTGGCTCCTCAGTAACGACTTGCGGAACCGTTCCCCGCGGGCATGTGGGGGAATTCGTTTTGTAAAACAAACATCTACATCTGACAGAGTATCCGGCGGCTGCGCAGCATATAAGGAGACGTAAAATATACAGAAAGTATAGAAATGAATAGTTTAATCTGTCATAGAATAGCATCGAGGTAAACATTTCGCGATACGGATTTTCCTTAAGTAGACGAATGTCTAACGTCGCCACGAATGGCCAATAGCCGTTAATGATGTGTTTTTTTTTCCGGTCGGTGAAAAGATTTGCAAAACAATTACATAATTGCCGTCAAACCATTCCTTTTCAACTATTTTTAGGGAGTCCATCGATGCAAGGGAGTGTCGCCGCCGATAGTTCTGCCGGTTGTTCTGTCGAATCCTGCGCCTATCGCTTGGCCAGGGATGTCCCATACTTTGTCCCGCTCGGTTCATCGTCCTGCCGACCTGATTGGCTTCGTTGCTCCAGGTCGTCATATTCGTATCCATGCTGTAGGTCGTCGTGCCCGCGGATCTCTTTGCATAGGCGGTTTTGGCTGGCATGGGTCGTTGTGCCACCGGCTGCTTCGCCGGCCACGCCGCAGACCCCCGGAACCGTCAGTCGCTGGGGCGCTGCTTGAGGCGGACCGTCAGCTCCATCACGTAGTTGTAGATTTCCTGCTTCTCCTGCATCTCGCCGGAGATGCGGGTGTAGGCGTGCATCACGGTGGTGTGGTCGCGCCCGCCGAAGACCTCGCCGATGTTGACCAGGCTCATGCTGGTCATCTCGCGGGCCAGGTACATGGCGATCTGCCGCGCCAGGGCGACGTTCTTGGTGCGCGCCCTGCCCACGAGGTCGTCGAAGGTCAGGTGGAAGTACTTGGCCACCTGGCCGATGATGTCAGTCGGCTTGATCTCCACGTCGGTGGTGAAGAAGTCCTGCAGCGTCTGCTCGGCCAGGGCGCGCGAGACCGGCTGGTTGCTGAGGCTCGCCACGGCGGTGACGCGGGTGAGCGCGCCCTCCAGCTCGCGGATGTTCTCGGTGAAGCGTTCGGCGATCAGGTCGAGCACGTCGTTGGGGATGTTGGAGCGGTTCACGGAGGCCATCATGCGCAGGATGGCGATGCGGGTCTCCAGGTCCGGCGGCTTCACGTCGACGGTCAGGCCGGATTCGAAGCGCGAGATGAGCCTGGAGGCGAAGCCCTTGAGGTTCTTGGGCGCCACGTCGGAGGCGATGACGATGCGCTTGTTGGCCTGGTAGAGCGCGTTGAAGGTGTGGAAGAACTGGTCCAGCGTCGCTTCCTTGCCGCCCAGGAACTGGATGTCGTCGATCAGCAGCACGTCCACCTGGCGGTAGCGGCGGTTGAACGCGGCGATCTGGCCCTGGCTCTGGTTCGGGTTCTGCAGCGCCTCGATGAACTCGTTGGTGAACTCCTCGCTGGTGACGTAGCGCACCTTGAGGTTGCGGTCCTTGACCAGCGCGTAGTTGCCGATGGCGTTCAGCAGGTGGGTCTTGCCCAGCCCGGAGCCGCCGTAGATACACAGCGGGTTGAAGTCCTTGCCGCTGCCCTCGGCCACCGCCAGCGCCACGGTGCGCGCGAAGCGGTTGGAGTCGCCGGGCACGAAGGTGTCGAAGGTGGCGTTCTTGTTGAGGTGCGTCTCGGGGTCGCGGTCGGTGCGCTGGTCATTGATCTCGAAGGACTGTGCGCTTTCCGGCGCCTGGGCCGGGACGGCCGGGGCCGATCCCGCGTTGCGCTGCGTCGGCAGAGTGTCCTGCGGGCGCTGCATGGAGGGCGCGAACGGCTCGTACGGCGAATGCCGCTGGGACGATTCGACCGGCTGGATGGGCTGGCCGTGCTGGGTCGGCTGGCCATGGTCCGCCGGCATCGTCGGCGTGGCCTCCTGTCCGGCCGAACCGAGGGATGGCTGGTAGTGCGCATAGGAGGCGCCGGTGCCGGTGTCCTCGCCGAAGGCGGGGTCGTCGAACGCCATCTGCGCCGAGGCGGTGCCGGAGAAGTGTTGCTGTGCCGCGGAGCGTTCGTCGGCGCCCGTGGAAGTCGTCGTTGCGCCGTTTGCCGGCGGCACGTAGAAACCATCGGTGTTGCGGTCGATGGCGGAGTCCGTACCTTGCGCGCCCTGCTGGGTTCCGCTGGTCTCCATGCCGGGTTCGCCGGTGGCGTGCGATTCGGCCTGAGCCGGTTGGGCCGGCGACGTGGACGGCATGGCCGAGGCGGGCACGATCTTGAAGGCGGGGAACATGTCCTGCCCGGTGCACAGGTGCAGCGCCCGCAGCAACGGCTCGCTCAGCTCGCCCTGCAGCGCCTGCTGGGTGGCGGTGTTCGGCACGCACAGCACGATGGTGGAGCCGAACGCGCCCTCGGGCGTCACGTTCTCGAGCCAGGCCTGGTTGCGCGGCGTCATCGACGCGTCCCTGCGCAGGATCGCCAGAGCGTCGTCCCAGATCTGCATCGCCTGGGATTTGGGGTCGTTGGACTGATACGCCATGGTGACCCTTTCTGCTCCTAAGTGAACCGCTCGTCCGTCGTCGGGCGCAGGCGAGCGTCCGCATTGGTCATACGACGAAACGGCAATACTCAATATTTACTCCGACGCCAAGAAGTTATCCACAGCCTTGCGTGTTGAAAACGCTGAATTGTGAATAACATTCGTGTAATTTGTGGATAACTAGGCAGGGCTTTTCCTACGGATCACAGTGTTTTCGCCTTGTCCGCCCAATGGCGTCGCCAGTGACGCAGACCACGCGCCAGGCCGGTGCGAACGGCGCTTGGCAGGTGCCGAAACCGTCGGAATTCCGCTCCTGTTTTGACGTTCGGCCAGGGGTGAGAGTAATTTGGTAGAGCTTGACTCATGAGGAGCCGTGTTTTCGCATGGCTAAAAGACCGGGAGCATTATTATGAAGAGGACATTCCAACCGAACAACCGTCGCCGTCACATGAAGCACGGCTTCCGCGCTCGCATGCGCACCCGTGCAGGCCGCGCGGTCATCAACCGCCGTCGCGCCAAGGGCCGCAAGCACCTGGCCGTCTGACATCCGGCATCACGGACATGGAGCGGCTGAAAAGTCATCGCGACTTCGTCCATGTGCTCAGACGTCACGGAAAAGTAACCGATAAGGACATCGTCGTGCATTTTTTGGTGCGCGACGATTCTTCTTACGAAACGACGCCACGCCTGTCGGAGCGGGCCAAGGGGATGAACGGTTCCCAGGGCCTCGACCACCGGCTCGGCCTGGCGGTCTCCAAGAACGTCGGCAACGCCGTCGTCCGCAATTCGGTGAAGCGGCGTTTCCGTGTGCTGGCGCGCAAGTACGAGCGAAGGCTGCCCGAGCATTGCGACATCGTGATGCGGGCCAAGCCCAGCGCTGCGCATACCCTTTTTGCCTCGCTTGACGCCCAGGTGGGCTCGCTGTTCGCCGACATCGAACGCAAGGCGGCCGCGAAGGCAGACGCCGGCCGTGGCAAGGGCAGGCGAGTGCCATCTGCCAAGAAAGTTCGGCAGGACGGAGCGGGTGACCATGTCAATCGCTGATTCGGCGCCATCGTCGTTCGCGGTGCCGTCGCGCGAGAGAGCGTCCAAGGCTCCATCGCGTGGCCGCGTCGCCACAGCGATGCTGGGCGTCATCCGCTGGTACCAGCGCCATATCTCGGCGCACAACCCGCCTTGCTGCAAGTACTACCCGAGCTGCTCCAACTACGCCGTCCAGGCCATCGCCCGTTTCGGCGCGGCCCGAGGCGCGCTGCTCGCCGTCCTGCGCCTGCTGCGCTGCCGGCCCTGGAGCCTCGGTGGCATCGACGACGTGCCGCGGAAGTTTTCCATTTTCTATAGATTTTCCTGGTCGAGTGCCCATGAGGAGCCTCGGCTGACCCCATTGGCGTCGGACACAAAGGAGACGGCCTGATGTTCACCAATCCCGACTACAACCACTTCCTGCTGGACAGTGGCCTCTTCGGCTGGATCTACAAGATCCTGACCCCGGTCGAATGGCTCATGACCCAGATCATGTGGCTCTTCCATAAGTTCTTCACCTTCCTGGGCATGGCGCAGGTGGGCGCCTCGTGGGTGCTCTCGATCATCTGCCTGGTGCTGGTCGTCCACGCGATCATCCTGCCGATCTACATCCGCCAGATGAAGTCCATGACCAAGATGCAGGCGCTGCAGCCCAAGATCATGCACATCCAGAAGAAGTACAAGGGCAAGAAGGACCAGGCCAGCAAAGAGGCCATGAGCCGCGAGACCATGAAGCTCTACGAGGACAACAAGGTCAACCCGATGGGTTCCTGCCTGCCCATGGTCATCCAGGGCCCCGTCTTCATGTGCATGTTCTACATGCTTTCCGCGATTCCCTATATCGCCCACGGTTCGCGCGGCGCGCTCGGCGCCTTCGACAAGGCGACCGCCCTGCAGTTCTCGCAGACCAAGGTCTTTGGCCTCGGCGTCACCAACACGTTCGGCACCGCCGACACCCAGGGCAAGATCGTCATCGGCATCTTCACCGTGCTGATGTGCCTGTGCATGTGGTACATGCAGTTCAACAACATGCGCAAGAACCTGCCCGCGGCCTCCATGGAGGGCTCGCAGTACAAGATGCAGCAGACCATGACGTGGGTCTTCCCGCTCATGTACATCTTCTCCGCCGTCTCCATGCCGTTCGCCGTGCTGGTCTACTGGCTGACCAACAACATCTGCAACATGGTGCGCTCGCTCTGGCAGGTCCGCACCTTCCCGACCCCGGGTTCGCCCGCGGCCGAAGCAAAGAAGGTGCGCGACCACGAGCACGAGAACAACCGCCGCAAGAAGGCCGGCCAGATCTCGCTCGAGGAGGAGGCGCTGAAGAAGGCCGAGGAGGACGCCAGGAAGCGCGAGACCCAGGGCTACCAGCGCCAGCAGCCGAAGCGCAAGCGGAAGAAGAAGTAGCCGGGCCGGGATGGGCTGCGCTGGCTGGGCTCTGGCTGGGCTTGGCAGGGTTGCGTGGCCGTGCGGTTTACGGCCGGCTTAGCAGGCAGGGCAACATGGCTGCTTCGATGGTGCGCGCCGGCGTGGCTGTGCGGTGCGGCTTGCGCGAGGTGGGGCCTGGCTGTGTTTGGCTGGATGGTCGCGTGGAGTGCTTCGCTGGCTGGCTGCATAGCTGGCTGGGCAGTCTGTCTATTTGTACGGCCGGCTGCCTAGCGATACGGCCTTGTGGCTGTTCGGCGGAGAGACGGCGAGGCGTGGGTTGCGATGGTGTCACCCGCGTCGGAGCGGTTCCGGCTGGTGAGTACCCGTCAGCGTGGCTGGGACGACCGTTGTGGATACGGCCTTATGGCTGCGACGGGCATGGTTTAGACTTGTGATAACGAAGGTATAAAGGAGACATTCATGGCGTACGACGAAGAGAAGACGACCGAGCAGCTCAACGACGAGGCCGACATCGCCGCCGACTATCTTGAGGGCCTGCTCGACATCGTCGATTACGAGGGCGACATCGAGATGGGCATCCGCAACCACCGGCCCACCGTGCAGATCGTCGCCGACGACGACGAGGACATCAAGAACCTCATCGGCCACAACGGCGACGTGGTGGACGCGCTGCAGCTGCTCACGCGGCTCGCCGTCCAGCAGAAGACGGGGGACCGGTCCCGGCTGATCCTCGACGTCGACGGCTACCTCAAGAAGCGCCGCCAGCACCTGCGCGACATCGCGCTCGACGTCATCGACGAGGTGCGCGAGACCGGCGAGCCCGAGAACCTCGACCCCATGAACTCCTTCGAGCGCAAGGTCGTGCACGACCTGGTGCGCGAGGAGGGGCTGAAGTCGCGCTCCCACGGCGAGGAGCCGCACCGCTACGTCACCATCTATCTCAAGGCCAAGCGGCGCCCGGAGGACCTCGAGGATGACGACATCGACGAGGTTGAGGATGTTGACGAGGTCGATGAGGGTGTTGAAGGCGTTGAGGAGGCTGGCCAGGTCGATGAGGCTGTGGACGACGACATCGATGATCGTCCTGATGAGGACGAGGTCGATGAGTCAGAGGACGATGACACCGATGAGGCAGACGATGAGTCTGCCGATGAGGACTGATTCGAAGGACTGATTCGGCCGACGGATACGGATCAAGCGGGGCTGGGAACAGATTTCCTGGCTCCGTTCGTTGTGTGGCAGTGGCTCATTCTTTGCGATTGCTTGATGTGTTGAAGCGGTCGTTTCCAGGGGATTCCCTTGGGAACGGCCGCTTCTGTGTCCGTAGAGTCCTGATCTTTTTATTCATCACGTGACACATTTGCTGACAAGTACATATAATCGATGACGCTGCAGGCACTTTGAAACACTGTTGTGACTGGGTTTTGCTAAGTTCGTATCAGGAACCAGCAGGAGTTACATCAATGAGTATCGCAGTCCACAGTGACCAGGAGCTAGAGGCGTCGACCATCCTTCAGGATGTGTTCGGAGACGCCTTGCCGAAATTGCGCATCTTCCATGGCAAGCTCGCCAAGGAAGGGGAGCAGCGTGGGCTGATCGGACCACGTGATGTCGATATCCTCTGGGAACGCCACATCCTCAACTCGGCGGCCATCGTGCCTTTCATCGAAGCTTCGACCGAGGACGAACGGTTCAAGACCATCGCCGATGTCGGCAGTGGTGGCGGTTTCCCCGGAATCGTGGTGGCCGCTTGCCTTCCGGATTATGAGCTGACGCTTATCGAGCCCATGGAGCGTCGTGTTGATTGGCTCAATGAGTGCGTAGAAGAGATGGAACTTGGCAACGTAAAAGTGGTTCGTGCGCGTTCTGAGGACTATATCGCCAAGCTCAAGCACCATGATGGGGGACTGCATCCGTTCTCCGTGGTGACGTGCAGGGCTGTGGCTCCCATGACCAAGCTCAGCGCCTGGACCCTCCCATTGCTGAGGCGTGGAGGGCAGCTTATTGCCCTCAAAGGACGTTCGGCGCCAGCGGAGATCCGCAAGGCGAAGAAGGAGATCAAGAAGAACGGCGGCCTGAATCCGCGCGCTCTGGAGGCTCCCGTCGCTGAAGGATTCGAACCGACGTACACCGTAATCGTTGACAAGAAGTGAGTGTTTACAGGGCTTAAGTGCGTTGCCAAGGGCGAATTCATCGGATTAGTGAAGCGTTGCTTTGTCTTGTTGTGTTGTAACTAAGGTTTAGGGGCCTGCCCAATACTTCTGCTGTTTTAATGAACTTATGAATGGGGAATGTTTCACGTGAAACATTCCCCATGTTCTTTGACTCTGTACTTATATATGAGCCTATCTGGATTTATCAGCCGATTGCTAGATCTTCAGCATGTTACTGCACTGAGTCTTAGCCCATCTCCATCCATACGGAGTTTCTTCTTAAACTCCCAACAAGATCCAAGAAAAGCCAGCTGGTTTCCAAGGTAAAAGACCATCAACTGAGTTGCAGTCTTGAATTCCCAGTTACGTTCTTGATGATTCGAGTTTGAATGTTTCACGTGAAACATCGGATGATCGTCTCTTCTGTCAACTATCTATTCAGGAACGTTACCATTGAATCGAGTATTCCAATCCAGGTTTCTTATTGCCATGAGCTCCAGAGTCGAAGATGCTTGAGACCAAGAGATGTAGTCTGTGGATTCAGATAAGGCATGATTTGATGGGGAGTCTACTACGTGATGCGTTGCTTCATGTGAAACAAAGAGCTCGCTGATAAGGGTGCTGGGATATTAGTTGGATAAGTTTGTGCTCTTTACAGAAGTTGATTCATTGAACACTGCGGTCCTATATTTAGATTGTTTCACGTGAAACATTCGAGGCTTTAATATCAATTGCGTGGTCTCAGTGCTTTTGGTGTGGACAGTTTGTCGGATTTTAAGAAATTCTGTGCAGAAGGTTTCAGCATAGTAATTGACAAAGGCGTCCAATTGCTTTAGATTGTGGAAATTTTTAAAGATCACTCAGTGTGGAAGAGAAGGTTTCTAGTAGCGAAGTCTCACGGTTAACACTTCTGGGTCATTTCGAAAGGTAGGGGAGAGACGTTTGATCTGTCGAGGCTAGTATGAGGAAGTTCAGTTTTGTTGCAGCCCATCGGTCTAGCGACAACACAAAGACAACCATTGTTTCTGCCTATAATCCTGTTTGTTAATTGAGGTCACGACTGGAAGTGCACGTTTCGTCCGTTGCCCCATAGGTCTGAGCTATTAAGGATGTAGGAATGTGATTATCGTAGCGACTTGCCTCTCTGAGTCTGAGAGCGGCGATTGGGGAGACTGCGGATATCGGAGCGTAGGCTTAAATCAGCTCAGAATTCAATTGAATATTTTTAAATCTTAACAGTGCAGAAACAGATTGTTGGCTCTTTAGATGAAGTGAAAAATGAGACATCTGAGGTTTAAGATTCTGGAGTGGTCGAAGAAGTTGGTGGCGGGTCGTGTGGATTGTTTCACGTGAAACATCCACTTAAATAAATCGAGTTATCCACATTTCGCACATCAGGTTTGAGTTATCCACATTTTAGGTTCAGAAGTACAAATGTTCGAAAAGGGTTGAGTCGCAACGGTTTGAGGATGGTGCGCTAAAGTGATTTTCAAAATCTCCAAATGTTGTGCACAGTTATCCACATCCTTGTGGACAACCGTGTGAGTAAGGAATTCTGTCCATACGAATGGGGAAACTGGAATAACTAGAGGAATAACCGTGCTGTGAAAATCCCAGAAATCGTGATTGAGCGGCGTCCAGTTGTAGGAGTGTTGTGTATGGAATCTGCTGCGGAAACCATTCGACGGATTTTTGGCGGAGATGCCAATTCGCTCGGCAGTGAGATGGCCGAACTGTCCGCCCAGTATGAGGCTCTCAATAAGGTGAAATTCCCCAAACCAAAATCCACTCGCTACATCGCGGTAGCCAATCAGAAGGGTGGAGTAGGGAAGACCACTACCACCGTCAATCTGTCGGCGTCACTGGCCCTCGGAGGTTCGAAGATCCTGGTCATCGACATGGATCCCCAGGGCAATGCGTCCACTGCATTGGGTGCCCAACACAATTCCGGAGAACCTTCGGTCTATGACGTTCTGGAAGGCAGGAAGAGCATCGCTGAAGTGAAACAGGAATGCCCTGACTTCCCGAACCTTGATATCGTCCCGGCGTCCATCGATCTCAGCGGCGCCGAGCTCGAGGTCGCTGATATGGACGACCGCACCAATCTCCTTCGCAATGCGCTCAAGAAATTCATGGACCAGAGCGAGAAGCATTATGACTATGTCATCGTGGACTGCCCTCCAAGCCTAGGGCTGCTCGTGATCAACGCGATGTGTGCGGTGACGGAGATGCTGATTCCGATTCAGGCCGAATACTATGCGCTCGAGGGGCTGGGGCAGCTGATCAACACCATCAGCCTGGTGCAGGAACACTACAACCCCATTCTGTTGGTGTCGACGATGTTGGTGACCATGTTCGATCGCCGCACGTTGCTGAGCAAGGAGATCTTCGAGAAGGTCAAGGAGCACTATCCGAGCATCGTCCTGAAGACCACGATTCCAAGAACAGTCAAGATTTCCGAGGCGCCGAGCTTCGGGCAGACGGTTATCGCCTATGATCCGAAGGGCATGGGAGCCATTTCGTATCGTGAGGCCGCGCTCGAAATTGCCAAGCGGTCGCCGTCGGTTTTGGCCGCATTGAAGAAGAAAGAGGGAAGGAACTGATATGGCATCGAAGTCACGTTTAGGTAAGGGGCTCGGTGCGTTGTTCCCCGCACTTCCAGAAGATCCCAAGGCGGCGAAGTCTGCCGAAAAGGCAGAGGAGAACAAGCCTGAGACAAAGCAGAAGACCACCGCAAAAGGCAATGTTTTACGTGAAACATCGAAGACCGGCAAGACTTCCAAGTCTGATGAGGCCAAGTCTGCGACCAAGAAGACCACGGTGAAGTCGAATGTTTCACGTGAAACATCGAAGGTTACTGAGTCAAAGAAGCAGGGCGCCAAGGGCAATGTTTCACGTGAAACATCCCATGGAAAGGGTAAGAAGAGGAAGTCAATGCCCTCATTCGAGGGGATTGCCGGCCCCAGTGACGTCTTCTTTGGCGGAGCTCTTGACAATTCCTCAGCCAAGCATAGCGCCGAGCAGAGCAAACGTAGCGGTAATAAGGTAACAGTTACGCGAAGCGCGAGTGATGCCGGGCTGGCAGCCAACGATCAAGGTCTGAAGTCGGTCCAAGGCGGCTATCTCACCGAACTGCACCTCGACCAGATAGGACCGAACGTACACCAGCCCCGTAGCATCTTCGATGAGGACGAACTCAGTGAGCTGGCTGCTTCCCTGAAGGAAGTGGGCGTACTGCAGCCGGTCGTGGTGCGCAAGCGACCCAAGAACCAGAAGCTGGAGCCAAGCGCGCTGACGATTGTCGGCAAGAACGTGCAGCAGAAGCAGCAGGGCTTCGACAGTGAATACGAGCTGATCATGGGGGAGCGTCGTTGGCGTGCTGCCCATCTCGCCGGCCTTGAGACGATCCCCGCCATCGTGAAGACGACCGCGGACGATGAGATGCTCAGGGACGCATTGCTCGAGAATCTGCACCGTGTGGCCTTGAATCCGCTTGAAGAGGCCGCCGCCTACCAGCAGATGATGGACGATTTCGGCCTGACCCAGGAGCAGCTCTCGCATTCGGTCTCGAAGTCACGCCCGCAGATCGCGAATGTGCTCCGATTGCTGAACCTGCCGCCGTCGGTGCAGAAGAAAGTGGCTGCGGGAGTGCTTTCGGCTGGCCATGCCAGGGCTTTGCTGGGGCTTTCGTCTCCCGAGGAGATGGACAAGCTCGCCAACCGCATCATCGCCGAGGGGCTCTCCGTGCGCAGCACCGAGGAAATCGTGGCGATGAAGTCGATGGAAGACGGGGAGAAGGGGCAGCGCAAGGACCGCAAGAAGTCGAATCCTTGGAGCGAGTCACCGATCCAACGCAACTTGGAGAACCGTTTCGATACCAAGGTGGCCATCAAGGGCAACAAGAAGCACGGCCGGATTGAAATCGTGTTCTCGTCACCCGAGGACATGGACCGTATCCTTGGCCTGCTGATGCCCGGCAAAGGCGATAAGAAGGAGTCCGGCTGGGTGTGAGTCGTTGAAGGCACGGGAATATACTGACTAAGCGCTGGTATCAGCCGATTCTGTTCGGCGGATGCCGTGTGATTATCACGTGTTACACCTTAGGTGGCTTGATAATTCGCAGCCATTGCAACAGGTGGGTGGCACAATCGCCAAGGGTTGTGCCACCCACCTGTGTGTCTGCGACATGGGGATGAAGCTCGTCTGGGAGCGCAAGTAGGTGTTCACGAAAGAACCGTCCAAGAAAAGTATGGCCCGACAATGCGTGTGGAGCTTTTTCGCTCCGGTACAAGAGACCTTTTTGCTATTTTGGTTTGAACTGATTGATGTTTCTCTGAGACAGCTGCCGTGAGAGTGTCACGTGACGTAGTAATCAGCCAATAAGGGTTATAGGCCAAAAAGTGTTGTTTATGATCGTGGTTTGGCTTTGCGGAAGTAAGGGTTTCATGCTGTTCTTTTTCTTCCAGGGAAAGCCGGGGCGCCGTCGTGCCTATTCTCGGAGTATAGGGACGAGGTCAAAGCGGCGGGACGGTGTCCTCAATGCTCGTGAAGCCGCTTGGCAAGCGTTGCCCTACTTTATCGGCAATCAGAATGGCAGGATACCAGCATTCGGAGTTCGCGGTCATAAAACTAAAATGGTGATTCTAAAACAACACTTCTTGGCCTATAATCCGCCAATAACCACGGAGACATGAAAGGGTGGCACCATCATCAAAGATGGCGCCACCCATTCGGTTTCGGTCGACGTGTCTAGCCGGCAAGCAGCTGGCTCAGGCCGATCAGTGACCGTCGATCAACCCAAGCTCACTGAAGCGAGTTGAGGTAGTCCTGGGCGTCGAGGGCCGCACGGCAGCCCATGCCGGCCGCCGAGATGGCCTGGCGGTAGACGCTGTCGACCACGTCGCCGGCGGCGAAGACCCCGGGCACCGAAGTGCGCGTGGAGGCGCCATCCACCTGGATGTAGCCCTGGGCGTCGAGGTCGAGCGCGCCGTCGAGGAACGCGGTGGTGGGAGTGTGGCCGATGGCGACGAATACGCCGTTGGCTGGCACCTCGCTGGTCTCACCGGTCTTCACGTTCTTGACGATGACGGAAGTGGCACTGCCGTCCTCGCCCTTGACCTCGGTGACCACGGAGCTCTTGAGGAACGAGATCTTCTCGTTGGCCTCGGCGCGGTCGACCATGATCTTCGAGGCGCGGAATTCGTCGCGACGGTGGATGATGGTGACGGACGTGCCGAACCGGGTGAGGAACTCGGCATCGGTGAACGCGCTGTCGCCGCCGCCGACGACCACGATCGGCTTGCCACGGAAGAAGAAGCCGTCGCAGGTGGCGCAGTAGGAGACGCCCTTGCCGGAGTATTCCTTCTCGCCGGGCACGTCGAGCTTGCGGAAGTCCGAGCCGGTGGTCACCACGATCGCACGGGCGCGCAGCACGTCGCCCTGGTCGCAGGTGACGGTCTTGACCGAGCCGCTTTCCTTGCCGAAATCGACGGACACCACGTCGTCCCACACGATTTCCGCGCCGAACTTCTCGGCCTGCTTCTGCATGCTCTCCATGAGGTCGGGGCCCATCACGCCGTCGGGGAAGCCGGGGTAGTTCTCGACCTCGGTGGTGTTGACGAGCTGGCCGCCGGGCGTGATGGCGCCGGCGATGACGGTCGGGTGGTACCCGGCGCGGCCGAGGTAGATCGCCGCCGTGTAGCCCGCGGGGCCCGAACCGATGATGATGACGTCTTTCACGTCGCTGTTCTGCTGAGTTTGCTCTTGTACCATGCGTCCACCATAACATCAGGAGCGGCGGTCTGAGCTTTGGGCGCAACGGGAATACGCGCATCGTTGCGCGAAGTGACGGATAGACATTCGAAAGCCGAGTGCATGGGTTCATTCGATGGTTGTAGAGCCATCATCTTGTAGAGCTACCTTGTGGATGAATCTTGTGGACGCGTGGATATGCCTGATGGCTGGTCTTCTGGATGTGTGTGCATTTGGACATTCGCGCATCGAGTTGCGTCGGTATGGCGCACACACTAACTCGAGATACGAAAAAAGAGTGGCTGAATTCCGCAGTTCCGTTTTTGATTCTCGAGTTAGTGTGTGCGAGAATGCCTAATCATCGGCATGTATCCAAGCCAAGTCAAGCGCCTAGCTCGGCTACTCCGTGCGAAGTTGTCTCGTCCGTGCCCGACGGCGCAGCAGCGATACTCGAACCGGTCTTGTCTACTGCTGCACCGCCACGTAATTCGACATCTGATGCAGGATCGGTATGTTCTGCGCCGCCCACGGGAACGCCCACTGGAAGAGCGCCAGCGCCGCCACCGCTATCAGCAGAAGCACGAGCAGCACCCTCAGCGGCTTGATGCCGGGCTGCAGCCGGGTGAGCCCGCCGTAGATGCTGGGTTCGGGCTTCTTGTGCTCGCCGAGGCGGATCGCCTTGCGCAACGGCCAGCGCCACACGATGGCGGCTGCGATGAACAGCACGAGGTAGATGACCAGCAGCGCGACGATCAGCGGAATCAGCGAGCTGAGCTTCGCCACCGGCGAGGTCTTGCCGTTGTTGATGAACTGTACCTTGCCGTTTGCGCCCTGCTTCGCCAGCTCCTGCGGGATGCCGTCGGAGACCTTGGCCCAGTACTTGAGCTTGCCGTAGCTGATCCAGCGATGGGTGGGGGTGGAGTACTTCGGCTCGCAGGTGGTCAGGGTGATGAGCCGTTGCGTCGGCGCTGCGGACGGGTTCTGCGGGTTCGGCGCGATCACGCGCACCTGGTCCGGGGTCACGACCTCGTAGCTGGTGTACTGGTAGACATACCAATAATCCTTCGTGCGCACGATGATGGTGTCGCCGGCCTTGGCGTCGAGCTTGTCGACGTCGCCGAACGGCTGCCCGTAGCCGTTGCGGTGGCCCGCGACCGCGAAGTTGCCGACCTGCCCGGGCATCTGCGACTGCGTGTAGTGGCCGACGCCGTGCTCGTTGAGCTGGGGCATGTCGGTGCCCTCCACGATGTTGCGCTGCCACTGGTTGCCGAAGCGCGGGATGTAGATCTGGGCGATGAGGTCGCCCGACGAGGCCTGCCTCGGCTGGACGGGAGGCGCGCCGTTCTGCGCGGGCGCCACCTTGGTGCCATGCTTCGCGCTGCTCGGGTCGCTCCAACCCACCGACTGCCGCTGCTCGATCTGGTTGTGCTCGGACTCCACGCCCGTCCACCACATCTGCCACACCACGTAGAGCGCGCAGATGGCGGCGAGGGTGAAGAGCAGCTCGGCCACGATGCCCAGCGCCTTCCAGAACGCGGAATGCTTGGTGGCGGGGACGTCGTTGCCGTCCGTGGGGCGGTAATCGCTGTGGGAAGAATATATGGAGTGGCCCGGTTCGTCGGCGCTCGCGTCCATCGTCATCGTGGCAGTCGCGGCTTGGCCCTGCTGGTTCGACGTGGACTGTGCTTGAGATTCCCTGGACGCCCTGGCGGCCACACCGGCCTGGCTGTGCTGGCCATGGCGGCCATGCCGCTGTCCCGAACGCCCTGAAGGCCCCGAAGGCTGGCCGAGCAATCCCGCCTGCCCGAGCATGTCGTCCTGGTCGGGTTCGTCGCCCGCGTCGAACTGGTCGAAGGCGTTCCCGAGGTCCGGTGACTCATCGAAGCCATCGCCCCGACCGGCACTCTGCCCGGCACCTGCGGCGCTCGCGGAACCGAAGCCCGTGGACCCTGAGGCCCCAACGAATCCGAAGTCTGCGGAATCCCCGGCACCTGCGGAACCGGCGGAACCCGCGCCCTCGGGCCCCATGCCGTCGTTGTCGCCGTAACTCATAACATCGCTCCTCAACCCCTGCCCGCGGGCATGGTTAGTTCTTGTCCTCGTTCTTGTTCACGTTGGCATATCGCAACGTCTGCAGCAACGCGGCCTCGGGAAAACGCAGGTTGTCCTTGTCTTCTACCTTCCAGCCTAAACCAAAGGCGCTCACATATTCCTGATAGGTCTGAATTGCTTTCGAATTATTCAAAGCGTCGCGCATCTGCTCGGATGGCCCGATCGCGGAGACCGTGTACGGCGGGGAATATTGCTTGCCCTGCAGCATCAGCACGTTGCCCTTGCAGATGATCGCGGAATTGTAGAGCACCCGCTGGTCCTGGATCATCATGGCCTCGGCGCCACCGTGCCACAGGGCGTTGACCACGGCCTCGATGTCCTGCTGGTGGATCACGTAATCGTTGATGTTGGAGGCCGAGCCGGAGCTGTTGACCATGTGGTCCCAGAGCGGCGAATCGTTGAGCGTCACCGAGATGCCGGGCCCCTGCAGCGCGGGCAGCACCGTGCCAGAACCCGCGTCCTCGCTCGCGTTGCCCTTCTTGCTGGCGTTGCTGTCGGTGATCTTGTTGAGGTCGTTGATCTGTGTGCCCAGCGACTTGACCTGCCCCTGCAGCTTGTTGACTTGGCCGACGCGCTGCTGCACGAGTTCGGCGGTGTCGGAAGTGACGGCGGCGGTCTTGTTGACGCGCAGGTTGGTCATCAGCAGGAACCCGGAGAGCGCGACGATGACGAACACGGCCACGCCACCCAGGCGCGAGCGCTTCGCCTTGTGTCTTCCGGTATGTTCTGCTGCCATGATTACCAATGATATCTCTGATCGGTCCATCCTTATTCGGATGGATGTTCTTTGGTTTCGAGTGCATCCACTACTATATCTATTAGCCTATTGAATATTGAATGGAGACTACGCTTATGGCTGACGAAGAGCTGGACAAGGACACCGCCGCTGCCGCGGACGCGACCGAATCTTCCGAATCCGCGCAGGCAGTGGAGAAGGACGCCCAGCCTGACGCGCAGGTCGAGGACAAGAAGGCGGACGAGGGCGACGCCGAGGCCGAGGAAGCCGAGAAGGTCGCCGAGGTCGCCATCGACGAGGACGTTGATGAGGATGAGTCTGACGAGGAAGACTCCGAGGATGATGACGCGGACGAAGACTCCGACGATGACGACGACGAGGATTCGGACGACAGCGACGACGACGCTGATGATGACGATGACGACGATGATGATGACGACGACCTGGATCTGCCCATGGATAAGATCGAGGCGCTACTCGACGTCAGCAACACCGACAAGAAGGACATGACCCCGCAGATGCGCCGCGTGGCCCAGCGACAGGTGGAGACCACCAAGCGCGTCGAAGAGACGATCAAGAAGACCAAGGCCAACCCCGGCTGGTTCGTGCCGCTTTTCTGCTTCTTCATGATCCTCGGGCTGGCGTGGGCCGTGGTCTACTACCTCACCGCCAAGTACCCGATCCCCGGCATCGGCGCGTGGAACCTGCTGATCGCCTTCTGCATCGTGATGGTCGGCTTCTTCATGACCATGTGGTGGCGGTAGGGCCTGCCGAAGGCTGAGGTGCCCGGCATCTGTTCCGTCCCGCTCGGTGAGCGGTACGGTTCGTGATGGGCGTTGAGGCCGAATCTTTTGTGGCGTGTGTCTGGCGATTGATTCGCCGGGCACGCGTTTTGCGTTTCGGCGCCTGTGAGTTCGTCCCCTTTCGTTTTCCAGTGATATAGGCCAGATTGTGTGTCTGTCGGCCTTGGTTTCTAGTCGGTCTGGTTGGGGTATCAGGTCGGGGTGTGGAATTCGTTTCAGTCGATGCCGATGCCATATGTCTCGGGTGAGCCCAGGGGCCGCGCCGCGCCTTCGGGCGAATGTTCCCAGGCCTGTTCGTTGAGTTCCCCGATCCGCTTGTCGGTGATGCGATGGGCGGCGGGGCACACGATATCGGCAGTGTTGGCCGATGGCGCGACGCCGATGAAGGTGACGGAGCCGGCGGGGCTCGCATGCGTGCATGTAAGAGTTTGACGGCCTGCCGACGTTGAACGTTTACCGAGTTATCCACAGGCTTCCGGGATATATGGTGGATAGTTGTGCATAAGTACGGAGTTATTCACTATGACGTGGATAATTCCTTGTTCGGAGTGAATAACTGGGTATCCACATTATCCACAGTGGCAAACCGTTGAAAAATAAGGGTTTCTGAATAATGGTGTGGATAAGTTGCAGAGTTTTCCCCAACGAAACCACGGGTTATACCCAAGTTATCCACAAACTTTTCCACAGTTGTGGAAAACTACATGCGTGTAATTTCCTCCACCTGGTCACAACTCCTTCACGTGTGGCGCCGAGAGTGGGAAAGCGGATGGAAGGGGCTGTGCCATATGGGTTGAGGGGTTTCGGCGATCGGCCGGGATCGCCGGATGGTCTCCGGGCGGCGGTCGTACCGCATGTATGGCACTCCATCGTAATGAGTGAAGGATGGAAAGTATACGATATGGGAGCTTATATATGGCATTTTATGCAATAAATTAGGTGAATTTTCTAAAATGTTGTGCATAATGAAATGAATTTCGGAGTTTCGTGTCAAAAAGTACGACATTCTTACTACTATGGATGTCACGTAGTAAAACGTTGGTCGACGACCAGCAACAAAGGGAGATAACTATGAAGATCGGAAAAGGGCTGCGCGACGTCGCGGGCATCATCCTCTCCGCATCGATGATGCTTGCGCTCGGCGTGGCCGGCGCGGGCACCGCGAACGCGGATGACGCGAACGTGACCACCACCGTCAGCGACGGCGAAATCGAAATTACGGGCGCGCCTGCGGACCACACCTTCGCCGCGGTCAAGATCGCCAGCTACGACATGGCGACCGCGACCGATGACACCGCGAACGGCAAGATTACGGGCATTTCGTTGACCACTGTCGACGCTTCCACCGTGGCCGCCGCGGTCACCGCCGCCAACGGCGGCACCGCGCCCACCGGCGACTACGACGCCAGCAACCCCATGAACTGGGTGGCGAACAACTGGATGAACAGCAGCGGCGCGCCGTACGCTGGCACCCTGCGCACCTTCGTCGAGAAGCTGACGCCGAACCTGACCTTTGGCGCTGGAACCGCACTGGATGCCAGCAACAAGCTCACCAATCTGGCCGAGGGTGTCTACGTGATCAAGGACACCACCGCTCTGGCCGCCAACGCCAAGGATACGAATTCGATCCCGATGCTGGTCGGCACCACCGTCGGCCCGAACAAGCTGACGGATTTCAACGCCAGCACCGCGAAGGTCGGCCAGATCGCCATGAAGGCCGTCTCGCCGACGCTAACCAAGGAAGTCAAGACACTCAACACCACCGAGGTCACCAGCGATGCGGACTGGAAGAACGCCGCCATCGGTTCGAACTTCGGTTTCGAGATCACGACCCATGTGCCGATGACTACCAATTTCGATCATTTCACGTTCAACGTCGTGGATACCCCGTCGAGTGGCTTCGAGTATCAGGCGAGCCCGGCGCCCGTGGTGACTATCGGTGGTGTGGAACAGAACGTAGGCACGGACTACAGCATTGACACGACCGGTGACAAGCTCACCTTCAAGTTCCTCACTATTCGCGACAAGGATTACAACGCCGAGATCAAGATCGACTACACCATGAAGCTGACCAAGTCTGGTTCGCAGAACAACTCCGCGGTGATTGACTATTCCAACGATTCCGGCAACCAGCCCACGAGCGACGGCGGTACCGATGGATCTCATGGCACGACCGATCCCGTCAGCATCTCGCTGGCTTCCTACACCATCAAGCTGAAGAACGAGCTCAAGGCCGACGGATCCGCTCTGGCCGGCGCGACCTTCAGCGTCGAGGATACGAAGTTCTCCAACCACTCGCAGTCCAATGACTACGATGTCGATCCCGACGGCACCGAAACGCTTACAGCGGATACCGATGGCACGCTCACCATGTACGGCTTCAAGACCGGCACCTACAAGTTCACGCAGCTGACTTCTGGCAAGAAGGGCGGCACCGCGATTCCGCAGGTCGTGCGGCCGACCTTCACCGTGAAAATCGAGAACAGCACCACCGCCGGCCAGACGAAGTTCACCCTGACTCCCGACGTGTGGGGCCTCGTCGGCTTTTCTGCCTCTCCGACTGGCATAAAAACTGAGACGACCCAGGACACCACGTCGACCGAAGCCGACATCACCGTGCAGTCCGTGACCTCCGTCGCGCAGCTGCCTCTGACCGGTGGCGCGGGCGTCATCCTGCTGGCGGCCCTCATCGTGATCTCCGGTAGCGTCGCCGCCGGCACTGCGGTGCTGCGTCGTCGCAACGCGATGGCCCGCTAGGCCTGATGTAGCACAACGCTCCGGCGCGTCCCCGTGACGGGCCGGGCAGCAACATCGAAATGAAGGCGGTCAAATTCGGATACGATTCGGGTTTGGCCGCCTTCGTATGCGGCAAACGAACGCATCGCGCGGCCCGGGCGACGCCGATGGATGATAGGTTGGATGAATGAAGCGTGGAAAGCCAGGCGAGACCCGAGAGGCCCGCATGCATGCCGGCAACGATTTCCTGAAGGACCTGCCCTTCGGCGAGGCCGCCCGCTCGACCGTGAGCAGGAAGCAATACCGGACCCGTGTGCTCATCGAGGCGATCCACGATTTCTTCGTGTTGCTCACCGTCGCGCTGATCCTCTTCGCCCCTATCACCTGGGCCATCAACGCCCAGCGCGAGGCACGCGCCTCCATCGAGGCCTCCGAGGAGATGAACCGGTGGCCGCAGGGGCAGACGGTGCAGAAATACCACGACGCCCAGGCCTACAACCGAAAGATCGCGGCCTCGGGGCAGTATTCGCTCGGTGAGGTGAACGACCCGTATTCGCCGGGCGGCGACAAGGACTCCGGCTCGCGCAAGGACGCCGAATACCAAGCCCTGCTCGGCAACACCGACGGCGTGCTCGGCACCATCCGCGTGCCCAAGGTCTCTATTCGCCTGCCCATCTACCACGGCACCGCCAAGGACACGCTCGCCGTGGGCGCCGGCCACCTCTACGGCACGAGCCTGCCGGTGGGCGGCAAATCAACCAACGCCGTCATCACCGGCCATCGTGGCCTGCCCAACGCGATGATGTTCACCCGGCTCGACGAGCTGAAGATCGGTGACTACTTCTACATCCAGACCCTCGGGCGCACCATGGGCTACAAGGTGAAGGCCATCAACGTGATCAATCCCTCCGACACGCATCTCTATAAGGTGGTGCCCGGGCGTGACCTGGTCACCCTGATGACCTGCACACCCTACGGTGTCAACACGCAGCGGCTTGTCATCACCGGCGAGCGGGGCAAGATCCCACAGCAGGTGCCCGAGATGGACAACGAGAAGGACGCCGCGCTGCTGGGAGTCATCACCATGGCGGTGGTGCTCATGCTCGGGCTGGTTGGCGTGCTCTCGCGCAACTACCGCGTGCTCGTGCCGCAGCCTTGGCACTATGATGGCACGCCGGTCTCGGCGAGCAAGCTCTTCCCGCGCAAGACCGACAATCGCGGGTTGCCGCCGATCGGACTGCTGCCGCTGGGGCGTACGCGGCCGCCGGCCAGGCCGAAGCGCACGGGCCACAAGCCGCGCAGCTACTGATTGCCGACGCGGACGACGTGATTGATGATGAGGCCGGGATTGCTACGAAGTTGAGTAATCCCGGCCTTGTAGCGTCGCCAGGAATATGTTGACGGTTTTTCTCTGGCGGTCTGATTGGTGGTTATGGCCACCATAGGACTGGTATGTGGCTTTGATGATGTGCGGAGACGAACAGGTACTTGAAGTCGAATGACTCCGTGCTACGAGCGATCTCCACTGGGCAAGTGACCGATGGTGGTGGACGAGCAGGTACGCGGAAACGACGAAGGGCAGTGACGCTCACATCGTGCCATTGATGGCGATGCTCGCGTCACTGCCCCTCGGTCTTAAGGACGGAACTGGCTGGCGTTACTGCCCGCCGGTACTACCGCCCTCACTTGAGCTCGGAGCCTGCGTGGCCAGGGTGATCGTGCTGCCCTTGTCGACCTGCTGGCCGGGGCCCGGGCTCATCGACGTCACCTTCGCGTTGTTGGCGTTCGGGCCGTTGACGCTGACCTGGAAGCCGGCGGCCTGCAGCAGCGCCCGCGCCTCGCCCAGCGACATCGTGCCGTCGGTGGTGATGTTGGGCACCTGCACCTGCTCCTTGCCACGGGAGATGTAGACGGTGACCGAGGAACGCTGGGCCACCGAGGAGCCGGCGCCCGGGTCGGTGCGCGTGGCCGTGTCCTTCGGGGCGTTGGCGTACTCGGACTCCACCACCACGGAGAGGCCCGCGGAACTGAGCGTCTTGACTGCGGCGTCCTTCTGCTGGCCGGTGACGTCGGGCACCTTGGTCATGCCCGAGGAGACGTAGAGCATCAGCGTGGTGCCCTTGTCGGCCGGCTGCCCGGCGGCCGGATCGGTGCGCGTGACGTGGTCCTTGACCACATCCGGGCTGTCCTCGGTCTGGGTGGCCGGCGAGACCTTGAACCCGGCCGATTTGAGGATGTCCTTGGCCTGCGCCTGCGTCTTGCCCTTCACGTTCGGCACCTGCCGGCTCTCGGGCCCGGCCGAGAACCAGACGATCACGGTCGACCCCTTGACGGCCTTGGCGCCGCCCTTCGGGGTCTGGCGGGTGAAGGTGCCCTTCGGCTTGCTGGAATCGGTGTCCTGCTCCACCTTCATCTTCAGCCCCACGCTGCTCAGCTGCTCGCGCGCGCGTGCCTGCGTGGTGGTGGAGGTGAAGGTCGGCACCGTGACGCTCTGCGGCTTGCGCATGTGGGTGATGCCGAAGACGATGCCCGCGATCGCGAGCACGGCGACGATGCCGCCGATGACCGAGGCGATGATGATTTTCTTCTTCTTGCGCTCGCGCTCCTCGGCCGCACGCTCGGTGCGGGTCTTGAGCGCGGTGCCGGCGCCCTGCGCGGCCGGCTGATAGGCGCCGGTGAGCGGGTCGAAGGCCTGGGTGGCGGTGGTCTCCACGGGGTTCATCGCCTCGGTGGCGGCCTCCTGCTCGGCCTGCTTGCGCTCCTTCATGTTGGCGAGGTCGGTGAGCGGGTTGAACGCCGCCGCCACCGGGATGCCGCCGTTCATGTAGGTGAGGATGTCGTTGCGGAACTCCGCGGCCGTCGCGTAGCGGTTCTGGCGGTCCTTGGCCATCGACTTGCCGCAGATCTGATCCCACATCTTGGGCAGGCCGGGCACGATGGTGCTGGGCGGGGTGGCCACCTCGGAGACGTGCTGGTAGGCGATCGCCACGGCCGAATCGCCGGTGAAGGGCGCGCGGCCGGTGAGCATTTCGTAGAGCACGCAGCCGGCCGAGTAGAGGTCGGATCGCATGTCGACGGTCTCGCCGCGCGCCTGCTCCGGGGAGAGATACTGCGCGGTGCCGACCACGCCCTGCGACTGGGTCATCGTGGCCACGGAGTCGTCGAGCGCGCGGGCGATGCCGAAGTCCATCACCTTGACCATGCCCTGCTCGCTGATCATGATGTTGCCGGGCTTGATGTCGCGGTGGATGATGCCCATGCGGTGCGAATAGTCCAGGGCGTTGAGGACGCCGAGCATCACCTGTTCGGTGTCGCGCTGGCTCAGCGGGCCGTTGGCCTTGATGATGTCGCGCAGGGTCTGGCCCTTGACGTACTCCATCACCAGGTAGGGCACGCGTTCGCTGCTGCCGTCGTCGTTGGTGATGGTCTCCTCGCCGGAGTCATAGATGTTGACGATGTTGACGTTGTTCATCTGCGCCACGGAGTGGGCCTCGCGGCGGAAGCGGCGCAGGAAGATCTCGTCGTTGGCCAGGTCGGAGCGCATGATCTTGACGGCGACCACGCGTCCCAGGCGTGTGTCCTGCGCGACGTGGACCTCCGCCATGCCGCCCCTGCCGATCAGACGGCCAAGCTGATAGCGGCCGTCCGCGAGTGCCGCTGGCATATTGGTGCTCATTGCTCCTCCTCTTGGTTCTCTGGTGAAGTGCTGTCCTCCGGCGCCGCGCCTGTGGCGGGTTCGCCGGGTTGTTGCTCGGATTGTGCGGGTTGGCCAGATTGTGCGTCAGGTCGCCTATCTGGTTGCGCGCCGGTTGCGCCGGGTGGCCCGGCCGTGGTGCTGGCGCCGAGTGTCGGCGTGGGCGGAAGGTCGATGTCCTTGATGGCCTGCAGCGTCTCCGAAAGCTGGTGCATCGCGGCCTTGGCGGCCGGCGAGTAGTCGCCGGAGTCGGCGCTGGCGTCGGTTGCGCTGTCGGTATCGTTACTGGTATCGGTCATGCTTGGACCGAGTGTATCCTCGTTCGATATCGTTTCGCCGGACGTGCCCACAGTGTGGGGCTCGAAGGACCGTGGCGTGGCGGAGTTGGCGCTCGCGGCCGCACCGTTGGTATCGGTGCCGTTCGCATACGCGTCGTCCGCACCATCCGTACTGATGCCCAGACCGTCCGCATGCACTTCGGTGTCGTCGTCGAGGTCGCTCGTAGGGCCGTCGTCGGCATCGGATCCGGGTTCGACGGACGCGGGCGTGGCCGCTTCCGGAGGCTGGACATCGCCGGCGGCGTGGCTCTGGATGCTGCGGGGCTGCTCACCGGCCATATCGTCGGCCATATCGTCGGCCATATCGTCGGCATGGATGTAATCGTCCTGGCCGTAACCTGTCTGCCCGTTATCCGCAACCGGCGCATCAACGCCATCCACATCGTCCGCGGAACCCAGGAAGCCCTCGCCGTCAGCGCCATCGGTGGGAAGCGACGGCGGCAGCACCGAAGAAGTCCCGCTTCCAGCGACGCCATCGAGCGTGTAGGGGGCGCTGACCACGCGGCGTGCGATGCGCCCGTCGCGCCTGATCATGATCGGGTCGTTGAGCGCGGCCTGCTGGTCCATGAGCCGGCGTTCGATGCGCGAAAGCGTGCGGGAGACCACCAGCGCGTCCTTCGGGCGGTCGAGCGGGTCCTTGGCGAGCATCGACATCACGAACTCGTTGAGCTGCACGTCGACGGTGTCGGGCAGCGGCGGCACGGCCTCGTTGACATGCGCGGCGGCGATATCGACGGGCGTGGCCCCGGTGAACGGACGGTGGCCGCACAGCCCTTCGTAGGCCACCACGCCCAGCGAGTAGATGTCGGACTGCGGGGTGGCCTGCTTGCCCTGCGCCTGCTCCGGCGAAATGTATTGGGCGGTGCCCACCACCATGCCGTCCTGCGTGATCTGGGCCTGGTTGGTGGAATAGGAGACGCCGAAATCGGTGATCTTCACCTCGTCGTCCTCGGAGACCATGATGTTGGCCGGCTTCACGTCGCGGTGGATGACCCCGTGCGAATGCGCCACGTAGAGCCCGCGCGCCACCTGCACCAGGATGGGCAGCAGCTCCAGCGGGTCCATCGCGCCCTCGCGGCGGTAGAGGTCCGCCAGGGAGTCGCTCGGCACGTACTCCATGATGAGGAAGCCGATGCCGTCATGCTCGTAGTAGTCGAAGAGCGCGGCGATATTGGGATGGGCGAGATTGGCAGAATTGTGCGCCTCCATACGCAGCCGGCGCAGCTTCGCCTCCACGTCCTTGGCGTCCCCTCGCAGCGCCTTGATGGCCACGACCTTGTTGAGCTGGATGTCGTAGCCTTTCCAGACCTCGCCCATCCCGCCTTGCGCGAGGCGGCGGTCGAGCCGGTAGCGGCTGTGAATCAATTGACCTTCGACGAGCCTCATTTGCCCAGTGCCTCCTCCATCATCGCTTTCATGATCGGGCCGGCCGCGTAGCTGCCGAGCACGTCCGTGTTGTGCACCACCACCGCCACGGCGATCTGCGGGTTGTCCGCGGGCGCGAAGCCGATCACCCAGCCGTCGATGCTCGAGTTGCCCACACCGATCTGCGCGGTGCCGGTCTTGGCCGCCACCTGCGTGCCGTTGATGGCCAGGTTGGCGTTCTCCTTGGTGACCACGGCCCTCATCATCTCGTTGAGCTTGCCGGCGGTGTCTCGGCTCATCGGCGTGCTCATCACGGTGGGCATGGTCTTCGAGATCACCGACAGGTCGCTGGAACGCACGCGGTCGACCAGCGTCGGCTTCATCAGCACGCCGTTGTTGGCGATCGAGGCGGCGATCATCGCGTTCTGCAGCGGGGTCTCCTGGGTGTCGCCCTGGCCGATGGAGGCCAGCGCGAGCTTGTCGGGAGCCGCGTCGGTGGGGAACTTCGACGACATCGCCTGCATCGGGCTGCCGGTGCTTTCCGAGCCGTCGATCTTCACCGGGGAGTCGAAGCCGAACTTCTTGGCCTGGTCCTCGATGGCCTTGCTGCCCAGCGAGACGCCCAGCTGCGCGAAGGCGGTGTTGGACGAATAGGCCAATGCGTCCTCGAAGGATATCTTGCCGTCAACGCCGTTGGCCTGGCCCTCCACATTGGTCAGCTGCGTGGCCGTGTTGGGCAGCGTGTAGCTGGCGCCGGCGGGGATCTGGGTGTCGGGCTGGTAGTTGCCGGATTCGAGCGCGGCCGCGGCCACCACCGTCTTGAAGGTGGACCCGGGCGGGTAGAGCTGCGAGACGGTGCGGTTGAGCATGGGGTTCGAGTCCTCGCTGGTGAGCTGCGCGTACTCCTGGTTGACCTGCTTGCTGTCGTGGCCGGCCAGGGAGGAGGGGTCGTAGCTCGGCGTGGAGACCATCGCGAGGATGCGGCCGGTCTTGGGCTCGATGGCCACGGCCGCCGCGTCGCGCCCGGCGAGCTGGTTGTAGGTGGTGGCCTGCAGCTTCGGATCGATGGAGGTCTCGATGGAGGCGCCCTTGTTCTCGCTGCCGGTGAAGACCGACTTGAACTTCTGCCACGCCAGCTGGTTGGATTCGCCGGTGAGCAGCTTGTTGCGCGAGGCCTCGATGCCGCGGTCGGCGCGCTGGCTCACCGAGAAGTAGCCGGTCACCGGCGCGTAGAGCTTGCCGTCGCCGTAGGAACGCTGGTATTCGAAGGGGTCGTTGATCGGCTCGGACTTGGCCAGCACGGTGCCGTCGGCGGCGAGGATCGAGCCGCGCGGGGCGCCCACCTCGTGGTAGAGGCTGCGGCGGTTGCGCGGGTCGGAGTTGAGCGCGTTGGCGCGGATCGCGGTGATCGCGGTGCTCGAAAGGCCCAGGACGGTGAAGAGGACGACCACGGCCGTGAAGAGCTGACGAAGGTACTTGTTCATCGTGCGCCTCCCTGTGCCGTGTTTCGTGAGCTGTTGCCGGTGCCGATGCCAAGGGTAGCGGAGACGTTGCCCGCCGGGGCGCCGGATGCGCTGCCGGAGGCATTGCGCTGGGCGGCGTTCGAGGCGGTGCGGGGCGCGGCCGGAACGGTCGACGTTGGCGCCGGAGCCGGTGGCTGGGAGGCCATGGCCGGGAACGCGCTGGTGGCCTGCTCGGGTTCGGCCGCGGCTGGAACGGTGGTGTTGTTGGCGTGGCTGGAGTCACGTTCCTGGCTGGCATTGTTGCCATGGCTGGCCGGGCGCCTCGGATGGGTGAGGCCGGCCAGCCATCCCGACTTGGCGTTCGTGGCGCTATGGCGTCCGCGCGAGGGACGGCGGTCCTGGCGCGGGTCCGCAGCCCGACCTGCGTTGGCACTGTTTTCATTGCCTTCGTCGCCTTCGCCGTTGCCGTTATCGCTGGACGAGGTGCGCAGGGCCCGGGGCGTGCGGTGTGCGGCGTTGGCCTCCTCGCGCTGCCGGGTGGCCTCGCGGTTGTTGATGGCGACCATGGCCTGGTACTGCATCGTGGTGGAGAGCTCGTCATCCGGCTCCGGCTTGTTGGCCGAGTTCGAGATGACGATGAGCAGCGCGGCGAGGATATAGTTCGCCAACAGCGACGAGCCGCCGGCGGCCATATAGGGCATGGTCAGGCCGGTCATGGGGATGACCAGCGTGATGCCGCCGACCACCGTGAACACCTGGAAGGCCATGGTGAAGGCCAGGCCCGAGGCGAGCAGCTTGCCGAAGCCGTCCTTGATCTTCATGGCCGTGACGATGCCGGAGGTGATGATGATCAGGTAGAGCCCGAGGATGGCCAGCAGGCCGGTGAGCCCCAGTTCCTCGCCGAGCGAGGCGTAGATGAAGTCGGAGTTGGCCAGCGGGGTGAGCCCGGGATGGCCCTGGCCGAGGCCCGTGCCCAGCAGGCCGCCCGCGGCGAGGCCGAAGAGACCGGTGACCAGCTGGTAGGAGCTGCCGGCGGAACGGTTGTAGACGCTCGGATCGAAGGGGTGCAGCCAGCCGTCGACGCGGTAGCCGACGTGGGCGAAGACCTTCACCGACACCACCGCGGCCAGCGCGAAGGCGATGCCGCCGATGATCAGCCAGCTGCCGCGCCCGGTGGCCACGTAGAGCATCGAGACGAACATCGCGAAGAACATCAGCGAGGTGCCGAGGTCATGCTGGATCACCAGCACGCCGATCGAGGCGAACCAGACGATGATGATGGGGCCGAGGTCCCTGATGCGGGGCAGCTGCAGGCCGAGGACCTTCTTGCCGCCCACCGCCAGCTGGTCGCGGTGGTCGAAGAGGTAGGCCGCGAAGAAGAAGGCGAGGAAGAGCTTGGCGAACTCGCCGGGCTGCAGGGTGTGCGAGCCGAAGCCGATCCAGATGCGCGCCCCGCCGATCTCCTTGCCCAGGCCCGGGATCATGGGGGAGAGCAGCAGCAGGATGCCCACCACCATGCTCACGTACGAGAAGCGGCGCAGCACGCGGTAGTCGCGCAGGGCGACGATGAGCGCGCAGGTGAGCAGCAGCGCGATGCACACCCACACCAGCTGGCGGAAGGCCACCGAGGTGTGGTCGGCGTAATCGATGCGCGCGATCATCATCGTGCCGATGGCCGTCAGCAGCAGCACGCACGGCAGGATGCCCTGGCTGGCGTAGGGCTGGAACTTGAGCAGCAAGCCCCACAGCACGATGAACAGCGCGGCCACCACCGTGAGGATGGCGACGAAGCGCGGCGGCACGGTGCTGTAGACGCGCTCGAACATCTGGAAGAACGCGATGCCCGCCAACACGATGGCGAGCAGGAGCAGGGAGAGCTGGCGAAGGTGCTTGGCGATCATTGGCTCGCCGCCTTCGGGTCGGCGCCAAAGGTCGCGTTGCCGGAATCAGCGGAGGTGCCGGAGTCGCCGGCCTTGCCTTGGTCGCTTTGGCTGTCTGGTTTGCTCGACTTGCTCTGGCCCGCGGGCTGGTCCTTGGGCGCGGTCTTGGCGTCGCTGTTGCCATCGTCTTTCGCGCGGGCGTCGGCGGTCCAGGGCAGCGGGGCGCTCTTGCCCTTGGAGGTCTTGAGGTTGCGGGCCTCCTTGCGGATCATGCGCACATGGCTGTGGGCGTCGTCGAGCGAATCGACGGTGATGCCCTGGTCGAGCGCGTCGTCCCAGGACTGGGGCAGCTGCGAGCTGCTGATGTCCGTCGTCTCGATCTCGTGGGAGAGCCGCGCGCCGAAGAAGTTGGTGTTGACGCCCTGGTAGATCGCCACCTTGCCCTGGCTCTTGCCGAGATAGTACTTGGTCTGGCTCCACCGGTAGGCCCCGGCGCCGCCGCCGAGCACCGCCACGACCACGACCACGGCGGCGATGATGATGGCGAGGCGCCAATGGGAATGGCGCTTGCGGGACTTCTGCTTGGCGCGCAGGCGCTTCTTGCGGATCACGCGCGCGACCTCGGGGTCGTTCGGATCGGCGGAAAGGCGGCCGTCCTTCTTCTTGACCACCGGGATCTCGCCGGTGTCCATGTTGGCCTTGGTGTCGTTCTCGTCGCGCACGGCGGCCGGCTTGGCCACGTGGACCGGTTCGGTGGGAGCTGCGGCGACTTCGGCGGCCGCCTCCGAGATGCCGGGCTGCGACGGCGAGACGGATGCGGCGTCGGTTTGTGCGGCGGTGTTGGCCTCGGTATCGGCGGTTCCGGCCGAATCGTCGCCGAGGTCGCCGGCATCCGCGTCCGGGTCGGCGCCCGAAGCGGCAGGAGAGCTGGCGGCGGGACCATGCGAGAGCGCGGCCGCACGTAGGGCCGGGGACTGCTTGCCGAGCCTCAGCGCCGGGGCCGAGGCGACCGGGACCTTGACGATGTCGGCGATGGCCTCGAGGTTCGAGCTCGCCGCCCCGCCGATCAGCGGGGTCTGGTGGGGGACGTCGAAACCGGTGGCGCTCAGGGCCAGGATGGCGTCGGCCACCACCGCCGTGACGTTGTCGGTGCTGCCGGCCTTCAGTGACATGGCCACCAGGCGCTGGGCGCATTCCTCGGAATCCGAGACAGTCGCGAGCACGTCCTCGATGGTCGTGTCCTCGAGCACGCCGCACAGGCCATCGGAGCAGAGCAGCCAGCGGTCGGTGGGCTCGGCCTTGATCACCGCGATATCGGGGTGCGGGTCGATGTCGAAATCGCCGAGCACGCGCATCACCACGTTGCGCTGCGGATGGTTGCGGGCCTCGGCCTCGGTGATGCGGCCGGTGTCGATGAGGTGCTGGACGTAGCTGTGGTCCTGGGTCATACGGCGCAGTTTGCCGTCGCGCAGCAGGTAGGCGCGCGAATCGCCGATATGGGTGACGACCCAGTGGCCCGCGACCAGCGAGACCGCGGTGACCGTGGTGCCCATGCCTGCCAGGCTGCGCTCGCGCTTGGCCTTGCCCACGATCGCGTCGTGCGCGGCCATGACGCTGGTCTCCATCATCGATGCGACGGAGGCCACGTCGGCGCTCGGGTCGTTCTGCTCGATGTGCGAAAGCGAGCGGATGGCGATGGTGGAGGCCGTGTCGCCGCCCGCGTGGCCGCCCATGCCGTCGCAGATGGCGATGAGGCGCTCGCCGGCGAAGGATGAGTCCTGGTTGTTGCTGCGCACCGTGCCCACGTCGGAGACGGTGGTGGAGTAAAGGTAGAGCGGCTGCGCCTCGCAGGGGGCGCCGGCGGCTGGGTCATCGGGCCGGGCCGGGCCGTCGAAGTCCACAGCCGGCTGCTCGGCGGTCTTGGTGACGCTGGGTGCGTCGGAAGTTTTGTCGGCGTCGGGAGCCTCGGATTTGCCGGAAGTGCCGGAAGCCTTTGTGGCCCTAGTCCTCTCAGCGGTCTCGCCGGTCTCATTGGTCTCGGAATCGTTGTGGCGCGAGGCATCGGCATGCCTGAGGTCCTCGGCCGAAGGAGGCGGAGGCGTCATGGTGCCCGATGCGTTTTCGCCGTGCTGGTCGCCTTGACCGTTCTGGTAGCCGTCGCCGCGGCCGGCGCCATGCCCGGAACCCGTCGCCGCGCTGGCGCTGGAGGCGGCGAGGTCGGAAAGGTCTTGGGAAGTCCTGGGATCGTGGGGATCTGAAGTCGTGATTCGCGAGGTTCCTTTCATGCGGATCATCTCAATTCGAACGTCGTGGCGCCGATGCGGACCGGCACCCTGGCCTGCAGGATGACCGGGGCGGTGATGCGACGGTGATTGACGATGGTGCCGTTGGTGCTGCCGAGATCCTCGATCGCCCACGAGCCGGACGTCGGATCCTCATAGACGCGGGCGTGCTGCGAAGAGACGAATTCGTCGTCAAGCACCACGGTGTTCGACGACGAGCGGCCAAGGGTGATCGTGCCGTTGCCCAGCGGCACCGACGAGCCGGCGAGCGGACCGTCGATGATGGTCAGCAGCGTCGGATTGACGTGGCCCAGCTGCGGACCTCCCATTTGCGAACCCGCACCGCGCCGCCGGCCACCTGCCGAGACGGGCGCGTTGGCCATCGCGGGCGCGGGCGCTGCCTCGACGGCGCGACGTGCCTTACGGGCGCTTTTGCGGTGCGCGCGGGACTTGTGCGGGCTCAGGGTCTTGACGTCCTGGCGCAGGGAACGCACCACGAGCCACACGAAGACCCACAGCAGCACGAGGAACCCGTACTTGAGGATCGCAAAGGTAAGTTCGGTGATCATACGATGTGTTGGCTTTCGCGAGAGCCGCTACTCCTGATCCTGCGACGAGGCCCAATACAGGATGCGGGTGCGGCCGATGGTGATCGTGTTGCCGTCGAGCAGCGTGGCGGCGGGGACCTGGTGCCCCTCCACGTAGGTGCCGTTGGTGGAGCCGAGGTCGCGTGCGATGGTGCCGTTGGCGGTGATGTCGATTTCGAGGTGGTTGCGCGAGATGCCCGGGTCGTCGATGACGATGTCGCAGCCGGAGCCGCGGCCGACGACGGTCTTCTCCTTGGTCAGCAGGTACTGGTTGCCGTTGATCTCGAGCATCGGGCAATCCTGCGACTGCTCGTCGGTGGTCACCGGCACGGCGTTGCCCTGCACGGACTCGCTGGTGAGCTTGAAGTTGCCCTTGCTCAGGCCCAGGTCCTCCTCGAAGATGACGACGACGGGGCCCACGAACGCGTAGTGCTGGCTCTTGGCGTACTGCGTGAGATTGTCGGCGAGCTCGTTGGCCAGGGTCTCGCTGCCCCACTGCTCGATGCGGTCGAAGTCGGGAGTGCTCAGCTTGAAGCGGTATTCGTTGGGGGCGACGGTTCGCTCACGCCCCACGGGCATGGCCTCCGAATCGATCTCGCGTTCGAGCGCGCTGGAGAGGTCGACCGGCTGCAGGTCTTTTGAGCCGAACTTCGAGAAGACGCCGTTCACGGCTCCTTCCAGGTTCTTTTCGAAACGGTCGAGAACGCTCATAGTAGCCCCTTTCTTATCGCTCACTATCCTACGCGGCACAGTGAACCCGGGGTGAAATCGGTCTAAATCCGTGCAATTTCTTCATTGTGGTGTGATTGCGGGGTGATTGTGGGGTGGGAATCGAAAAACTCGCACACACTAACTCGACAATTAAAAAACGACCCCAATGTTTCCAAGGGGTCGTTTTTTATATCTCGAGTTAGTGTGTGCGCCCTCCTCACTTCACCAGGTAATAGACACGGCTCTCATCCGGTGCCATATTCATACGATAGGCCAGCTGATACAGATAAGGGCGGTCGGTTTTCGCCGGGATCGTTGGCGTATCTTCTGGGCCGAAGCAGGGGTTGGGGATTGTTGGTTTTCCGTCGGTGGTGTACCAGCCGGAGGTGTCGGAGTTTTTGAAGACGTACATCATATACACGGGCTTTTGCATCTCTGCGTCGATGGCGTCTCTACAGGTCTGTTCTCCCGTTCCCGCTGCACATCGATAATCGCTGTCGGGCCCATTGAGACTGAGATATGAGGAGTTGGGCACGGAGTTGCGTGCCTCGGCGCCTCCTATTTCCGTAGAGCCGGCGAGATGCAATTGGCTGTCTGGATGGTCCGACCCTCGCATTCCTGTCAGCATCCCCTTCTTATCGAGTTGGATGCAATCGCCGTCATCGGTACAGTATTTGCCGGCGATGATGGAGAAATCGCCCTTGTCGACCGCAGCGGTGATTTGGTCCGGACTGGCGTCGTTGGTTGGCTTGGATGAGTCTGAGCTCTTGCTGCTTTTTGTAAGCGTGAACTCGGGCAATCGGTTCCAGTCGAGCTGCGGTTGGTCGACGAGATAATAAGCGGTCTCGTCACTGGGCGCGGGCCTAGTGGGGACGGGTTTGCTGCCCTCGCTGTGCTCGCCGCCGTTCTCCGGGACGAATGGGTTGAGGGTGTTGAGACTCGGCACGTCGACCTTGGTGGTCTTGTAAAGGCTCTTGTCGCGACGGATGAAGAACGGGCGCGAGGTGTCGACGGCCTTCTGTTTCTTGGCTTTGTCGACGTAGGCCTTGTCGAAGTAACCGGAATCGACCACGCCCTTGACGTTCGAGCCGACGGGGAAGTAGACGTAATGGGTGCGCATTTCGTAGGACGCGCCGGACATCTTCGGGTCTAGATCGTAGGGATTCCTCTCGGTCAGTTGCCCACCCACGCAGATTCCCGTCGGATCCCAGCGGGCGACGGCGCTGGTGCCGCAGGTTATCTGGTTGATGCTCGAGTCCATCAGTTCGAAGGCCCCGTAGTCTTGGTAATAGAGCTCGTTGTTTGTGCCGTACTTGTCCTTGCGCGCTCGCGAGTTGCAGCCGGGGTCGCCGCCGTTGTGGCAGAAGAGCAAATCGTGGCCCAGACCAGTGGCGTCTGCGCTGTCGCTGTTTGTGCCCTCGGAGCTTTTCACCTGACTTGCGATGGGAAACCAAGGATCATTATCTGTTGAATCGGCGTAAGAGGAAGAAGACAAACTGACTGTCTCGTCCAGATTGATGCACGTGCCGGCCTTGGTGCAATATGTTCCGCCTACGGGAGCGGCTGTTGCATAAACGGAATAATTATCCTTGTCGCCTTGCACCGCCTTGTCCATACCGCTGGCGTCGATGCCGTAGAAAAGCATGAGGTCGCCGCCGGTGACCGGGCTGCCGGGTTTGGGCTGGGAATCCACGATTTTGTTGAGCATCTTCTTGGACGAGAAGCGCGGTGCCATCCAGACATGGAAACCTTTATCCGTGTACTGCTGCTTGGCCTGGTCCTTGTCTTGGCCCACGACGCTGTAATCGACGCCGTCGCCTGAAGTCGCGACGCCGACGTTGATGCCGGTTCCGGTGTCGGTGACTGCCTGCCCGTCCGAGGGATAAGTGGTGAGGACGGTGCCTTCCCTGGTCTTGCTCGTGTCGGTGATCACTTTGTGATAATGCACCGAAACGCCCATCGATTCGAGGCTGTTGGTCACGTTTTGCACGGGTTGGCCGCTGGTGCCGGCTGGCACGCCGGGGCCCCGCGAGGCGACGATGGTGATGGGGTTTCGTCGTGAGTTGTAGCGGGTGCCAGATCGCGCATGGTCGTAGTGGAGGAACGTGCCTTTGGGCTGGCCGGAGAAGGCCGGCTTGGTGGTGGTCTCGAAGCCCTGGTTGTGCAGTGACTGCTCCACGTCCTTGGCCGAGTAGGCATGGGTCTTCTTGGATTTGTGGATGCCGAGGCTGGACGGTGATGGCAGGGTCTTGCCACCCCAGAGCCCGGCTTTGTGGGTGCCGAAGGCGGTCAGACCCGCGACGAGCGCGACGGCGACGATGGCCGCGACGAGGAATATGAAGCGCTTCTTGGTGAGTTTTTGGGTCGCGGTCGCCGCGCTTGGCTGGCCTGATATGCGTGAGGTTGCGGTTGCGGTTGCCGGCGCTGCGGGGATGAACGCCGGCGCGTTGGTGGCGGCTGCGCTGGAGGTGGTATTGGCGGATGGGCTCGCGGTGGAGGATGGCGCTGACTGTGAGGATGGCTGGCCTGCGCTACCAGGTGATGGCAGCGCAGGCTGTGCGGTTGTTATGGATGACCGGTTTGCGAGACCGGGTGCGGGCTGTGGGACCGGAGGAATTGCGGGTGTTAGACGATGCGCTGTTTGTCCGTCGTCGGCGTGTACGCTCGCGTTTCCGGCGTTACCGGGCAGAGGAATCGGCGGAACGGTGCCTTGGTTGGCTTGCGCGTCTGTGGCGTTGGAGGCATTGCCGTTGGAGGCGGGCTGCGCGGCACCACAGGCCGTGCAGAACCGTGCGTCATCATCGAGCTTGTTGCCGCAGTTGGTGCAGAATCTCATGATCGCTCTTCCTCGCTTATTCTTCTCTCTTGGAGAGTCTCTAGGGCAAAACGTCGGTGAATCGCCGTCGATACTTTCCACATTACTGCATTACTGCTAGGTTAACTGGAACTTTCTCTGTATGTTGCCCAGTGGAAGGCTTCGTTGCCAGGTGATGGCATTCAATTTTCAGCGGCCGATCGGTGAATCGGCGGTTGGCGTGTGCGCGGTCGGCACACCCAAAGTGGGGGAATTGAAAATTGAGGCCTGGAATTCCGGGTTCTGATTGTAAATGCCCCGGTTTGGGTGTGCGCCGCGCCCGCACTTTGAAGCCGATACGAACTCCGGATCGTCGGAATCCCGGCGAAACGGGTTTGGCATCAGCCCCAAAGTGCGAGCGTTCTCCTCACTTCACCAGGTAGAAGACGCCATTGACCGACGGGGTGTCATTGTGCTTCCAGTTCATGGCGTAGAGGTACGGCCGATCGGTGGGAGCGGGCGGCTGGGGGCCATAAACCTCATCGTCACCGAAGCCGGGATTGCATGCCGCGGCTGACGCATCCGTTGCGGAGAAGCATGAGGTGTCCGCGTTTTTGAAGACGTAGATCAGGTCGTTTGGCCATACGATATCGGACATAGGAGTGTAGTCTTCGCAGGCTTTCCCGGTCATGCCTGGGCAGGAGTATTCCGAATCTGGGCCCATGAGATTGATATATGGGGAGTTTGGATTGTGGTTGTGGGCTTGGTCGCTCCATCCCTCAGAATCCACAAGCTGCAGCTGACTGGGGGAATGGTCCAGGCCGGCGGCCGGCTTGCCTGAATAGGTCATGGAGCCCTTCTTGTCGAGCTGGATGCAATCGCCGTCGTTCGTGCAGTACTTGCCGGCGATGGTGGAGAAGTCGCCTTTGCCGACTGCGGCGGTGATCTGGTCTGGGCTGGCGTCCTTGGTGGGCTTGGTGGAGCTGGTCTTGCCGTCCTTCGAGAGGGTGAACTCGGTGAGCTGGCTCCAATCGAGCTGAGGCTGGTCGACCAGATAATAAGCAGTGTCGTCGCTGGGCGCCGGTTTCACTGGGTCCATGGTGCTCTTCCCGTCGGCAAGGCCGAACGGTGAGAACGGGTTGGGATCCGAGAGGTCGGAGATATCGACCTTGGTCTTGTCGTAGAGCGAGGGGTCGCGGCGGATGAAGAACGGCCGCGAGGTGTCCACGGCCTTCTGCTGTGCGGCCTTAGCCACCTCGCCCTTGTCGAAGTAGCCGGAATCGACCACCTTCTGCACGTCGGCACCCACCGGGAAGTAGGTGTAGAGCAGGCCCATGGTGTAGCTTGCGCCGGTCATGGACGGTGGGTTATCGAGGTCCACGCCGTCCGTGTCGCTGTTGCCGTTCACGCAGATGGCGGGGCCGGAGCCCGTGTAAGGCACGTCCTTGTCGCCGCACGTGTAACTAAAGACGGTATCGAATGGCGTCAGCTCGAAGGCGCCTAGATTCTTGCCGTAAAGTCCGTTTTGAATTTGTTCTTCCTTGGAGTTTGCGCTGCAATATGCTTGCTGCCCGGCGGGGCAGAACAGGAGTTGGTCTCGAAGATCGCCGTATCGGTTATCTTGCTGTTCCGGATGTTCCGAGCTGAAGACGCCATGATCATATGGTGGCGCAGGCGTGGCGTGGATGCTATCGTCAAGGGTGATGCACTTGCCGGTGTTGTTGCAGTATTCGCCCTCCACTGGTGCCGCGGCGCCGAGGACCTCGCCGTCGGTGCCGGATGTGTCGGAATTCGGCCCAAAGACTGCCTTCGCGCTGACCGCGTCGTTGAACCCGCTGGCGTCGATGCCGTAGTAGAGGGTGAGGTCGCCGCCGTCGGCCTCGCTGCCCGGCTTGGGGTTGGAGTCGACGATCTTGCCGAGCATCTTCTTGGAGGAGAAGCGGGCGCGCATGGTGACGTTGAAGCCGGCGTCCTGGTACTGGCTCTGCGCCTTGTCTTTGTCGGTGCCGATCACGTCGTAGCCCACGCCCTTGGCGTCGTCGCCGGCATGCTCCGCGACCCCGACGTCGATGCCCTTGTCGCTGTCGGTGACGGGCTGGCCGTCGGCGGGCGAGGTGGCGACGACGGTGCCTTCCTTGATGCTGCTGTCGTTGACGATGACCTTGTAATAGTGCACCGCCACGTTCATGCTCTCGATGTTCTCGTTGATGTTCTGCACCGGCTGGCCGCAGGTGCCGTGGGGTACGCCCGGGCCGCGCGAGGAGATGATGGTGATGTCGTTGCGCACGCTGGTGCGCTGGCCGGACCGTACGCTGCCGTAGTTGACGAACGTGCCCTTGGGCTGGCCGGAGAAGGTCGGTTTGGTGGTGGTCTTGAAGCCCTGGCTGTGCAGGGATTTCTCAACGTCCTTGGCCGAGTAGGCATGGGTCTTCTTGGACTTGTGGATGCCGAGGCTGGACGGGTCTGGCACGGCCTTCTGGCCCCAGACGCCTGCCTTGTAGGTGCCGAACGCGGCCGCCGAGACGACGACGATGACGGCGACCACGGCCGCGACGATGATGGTCAGGATCTTCCTGTTGCGCGGGGCGAACGCCGCGGCGAGGCCGTGCGGGTTGGCGGTGGCCGATCCGGTTGCGGAGCCTGCGCCGTTCGCGCTGCCGGGAATGAACGCGGGCGCGCCGGGAAGCGAATCCGTTGAAGGAAGCGGCGACTGGTCCGCATGGACGGTCTGCGACGAATGGGTCGTGCGGGGCGTGGCTTGATCCGCGAAAGCGGGCATGGCCTTGGTCTCCGGGCCGGCGTCCGGGAGGGCTGCCGCCGACTCGGTTGGTGCGGCTGATGCCGTCTGTTCGTTGGGCTCGCTTGTTACATTCGGCGCGGGAGTCGCGGAAGAGGGGAGCGGCACGGTGTCGGGGGCCGCGGGCATGGTCTGGCCAGCGGACGTGGACGTGGCCGTGAAAGCGGAGTCCGGAGTCATGGGCGACGGAGTCGGTGCGGCGCCGGCAGAGCTGTTGCCGGGCATCGGAACCGGTGGCATGGCCGCCGTTTGCGGGGCCGGGGCGTTACCCTCCGCAACGTCGGTCTTGGCGCCGCAGCCGGTGCAGAATTGCGCATCGTCATCGAGTTGTTTGCCACAGTTGGTGCAGAACCTCATCGTCTCTTCCTCTTGCATGCTCAGATGTATGAATATGCAATCACTGTATCACGCAGGTTTTGTCCGTGCGGCGCGGGAATCACGGGGATGGCCATACCTTATATATAAGGGTTATTCATGCGGAATATGCATGCGGCCGGATATGCGTCAAGGTATGCGTTTCCGGCGCCGGCCGGCCAAGGCGATGGCGCGCCCGGGACGCCGCCCGCAGTCTCCATTGGCTTTTGTATGCTGGAACCATGAACGGTTCGGAAAAGAGCGATATGGATCAGCAGGCAAAGAAGATTGCGGAATTCCCGGCGCGCCGGGCACGCTCGTTGCGCTTCACGGGCGGTGCGCCCAGGGCGGCGCGGGCGATCGGCGACGGGTCGCGGGCGCTGTTCCTGCGTTCGGACGGCGCGGAGGACTTGGTCACTTCGCTGTGGATGAGCGTCATCGCACCCGACGGCTCGCATCGCGAGGTGCTGTTGGCCGACCCGCGCGAGCTGCTGGCCGACGCCGACAACGAGGACGTGCCGGCGGCGGAGCTGGCGCGGCGCGAGCGTGCGCGCGAAGGCGGGCAGGGCATCGTCTCGTATTCCGTGGACGCGGCAGGCAAGCGCGTCGCATTCACCATCAACGGACAACTTTTCGTCAGCGAGATCGACGGGGATGGCGACGGCGCCCGCACTCGGCAGATCGCGATTGGCGGCGGCGATAATAAGGACAACGGCGACGGCGCTGGAAACAAGTGGCTGCCGGTGCTCAACCCGCGCATCTCGCCGGACGGCGCGCACATCGTCTACACGACCGGCACCCGCCTGGTGATGGTGGACCTCGCCGATTGGGGCGAGGGTGAGGGCGGCGAGACGGTCGCTCCGGCAGGTTCGCACGGCCATGCCCATGCCCACCCGCACACCTGCGCCGCCGAGGCCGAGGAGGCCGGCGCGGCCAGTGACGTCAACGAGACCAACGCTTCCGGCGACCGGCTCAGCACGGTGTGGAGCATCGGCAACGACCCGACCGGCACGCTGAAGATCGGCCTGGCCGAATTCGTGGCCGGCGAGGAGATGGACCGCTACGACGGCTTCTGGTGGGCGCCCGATTCGCGTGGGCTCATCTTCGAGACCTACGACAGCTCGCCCGAGCCGATGTGGTACATCAGCAATCCCGCCCATCCCGACCAGCCCGCGGCCGGCAGACGTTACGCGCGGGCGCTCACCAAGAACGCCATCACCCGGCTGATGCTGGCCCACCTCGAGTTCGACGAGGCGCGCGGCGGGCGTTACGCGGGCGGCGACGTGCAGAACGTGTTCTGGAAGCGCGACGACTACGAATACGTGGCCGCGGTGAGCTGGAAGGCCGGCCACGAGCCGCTGGTGCTGGTGCAGAACCGCCGCCAGACGCGCGACCAGGTGCTTCAGGTCCAGCCCGACGGGCGCACCCGCGTGCTCGAGGAGCATGCCAACGACCAGTGGATCGACCTCGTGCTCGGCACCCCGGCCTTCACACCGGACGGGCGGCTGGTCTGCGCCCTGAACGACATGGACACCGACACCAACCGGCTGACCGTCGACGGCAAGGCGTTCACGCCCGTCGACTGGCAGGTGCGCGAAGTGCTGGACGTCGGCGACGAGAACGTGCTCGTGGTGGTGCAGCGCACGCCGCATGAGGTTTCGGACTCGGCGAAGGGCGCAGCTGCCGGTCAAGGCGAGGCCAGCGGCGCGGGTTCAGCGGCCGGTGCCTCTGCCGATTCCCTCCGCCCGGCCATGGAGATCGCCTCCGAACGCGGTTCGAAGCCCGAGGTCCCGGCGGCCTGGCGCGGCGACGAGACCCTGCACGACGCCCGCAGCTACGACGTGATCACTATTGATTTCGACGGCCATATCACCCCGGTCACCGCTGCGCCCGGCGTGTGGACGGCCAATCGCGCGGGCGACGGCATCGTCGTCTCCGGCCACGACATGGAGCATGCCGACGCCGTGATGGTGCATGCGATGCGCGCTTCGGCTGCGGCTCCTGTGGCTGGGAATGGCGAAGCCGATATGGCGCATGCTGACGGTTCCGCGGCCGCTGACGGGTCGGAGAGCAACCTCGTTGGGAATAAACCCGCCAACCAAGACGGGAAAGTCGATGCTGCCAACGTACTGGCAAACGACTCCGGCTACGTGACGGAAACCGCCATCGCCAGCCACGCCGAAACCCCCGGATTCGCACCGAACATCGAGTTCGTGCGCCTGGGCGAGCACCGCATGTTCACCGCGATCATCCGCCCCAGCGCCTCGAGCCGGTTCGCGGGCGCGGTCAAACTGCCGGTACTCATGAAGCCCTACGGCGGCCCCGGATTCCAGCAGGTCGTCTTCTCGCAGTCCAACTATTGGGAGGCCCAGTGGTGGGCCGACCAGGGCTTCATCGTGGTCACCGCCGACAACCGCGGCACCACCGGGCGCGGCCCGAAGTGGGACCGCGAGATGTTCGAGGACATGAAGTACGTCTCGCTCGACGACCAGGTGGAGGCCGTGCGCGCGCTGCCGCAGGTCGCCCCCGAGGCCGACCTCGACCGTGTGGTGATGATCGGCTGGTCCTTCGGCGGCTTCCTCTCGGCGCTCGCCGTCCTCGACGCGCCCGACGTCTTCCGCGCGGGTTGCGCCGGCGCGCCGCCCACCGACTGGACGCTCTACGACACCCATTACACCGAGCGCTACCTGGGCCTCGACCCGGCGGTCTACGAGCGCAACTCCATCATCGCCGACGCGCCCAAGCTGCGCCGCCCGCTGATGTTCATCCACGGTTTCGCCGACGACAACGTCACCATCGCCCACTCGCTGCGGCTCTCGAAGGCGCTGATGGAGGCCGGCCGCCCCCACACCTACCTGCCGCTCACCGGCATCACCCACATGACCAACGACCCCAAGGTCGCCGAGAACCTGCTCACCCTCCAGCGCGACTTCCTCTACGACGCGCTGGGCATCGAGCGCTGAGCGGCAGAGTGGTCATTACGCAATGGCATCGACTTCCGCCTGTCCGTCTGACGGGTCGAGGCCGATGCCGGCGTTGATATCTGCTTAGGGTTTTGTCGTCAGTGGAATTAACCAGAAATTGTGAATAATAGAAGAGTCCTTATATGCTAGGAGATATCGAGAGCCTGGTTATATTGGAAGTTGGCTTCATGCCGTCGGCGACTTAGTCACCTTAGGTATAACCGGGCTCCTGATTACTCTTCGCTGGAATTCGTCCTTAGTTGTTTTCCGATGCTGGTCGATTGATCCAGCAATATCGAGTCAGCGGGTTTCGTGTGATGCCGATTTGGATACTGGGTTATAGGCCAAAATACGTTGAATTCAACTGTGCCTCCTTTTGCCGCTTGTCGGGTTTTAGCTAGAACGTGAACAAATCATGACTTAGAGGGCGTGAAAATCCTGACTTAGAAATCCTGCAAATCATGACTTAGAGCTCTCGATAATCATGACTTAGCAAGTTCGATAATCCTGACTTAGGCGGAGGAATGGTGGCTGTGTGGCTTCGGAAACGGGGGCGGGTGGAGCCAAGATGAGGCCGGGGTGGAGCCAAGACGGAGTCGGAATGAAGCCGGAATGATATCGGAACGAACACGTCGCGCGATGACTCCGCGGCATGTGCCTGTGGAGCCGATAGACTAGCCGTATGAGGATACCGCTGATTGACGAGGACCATTACGACGAGGCCATGCGCGAGACCGTGCTGCCGGCGCTCGCCAAGTGCCGGGTCGAGGGATGGATGGCGCCCGCCGGCGTGGCCGATGACGACGTTGTTTCCAATTCGGCACCCGCCGATGGGGCGAAAGACGTTGAGCGCGCCGCCGGCGATTCAGGCATCGCTGATGAAGCCAATGCGGAATCGGCGAACGATGCCAACGTCGGTCGCCCTGATGCCGGTCGCGCTTCTTTTGACAGCGCGAGTGCCGATGGTGATGGCGACGCCGCTCATGTCGGTATAAAGAACGCGAAGGCTGGTGCCGGTATGGAAGGCACAGGGGCCGGAGTTTGCGAACCTGGCATCGGCACCGGCATCGGGATTAATGACGGGCAACCTGCGCCGCTCACGAACAACACCCTGTTCGGCATCTCGTCGCTGCCCGCGCCGCCGACGCCCGGCGACCTGCACTATGTCTGCTTCGACGCGCACCGGTTCGACAGCCTGAACGTGCCCGGCGCCAGCGCGAAGTTCCGCGGTTCCATCGTCTTCTCGTTCGGCTTCACTGAGTTCGCCGCCAAGCACGCCGAGATGACGTGGTACTTCCTGCTCGCCGGCTATTCCGTCTGCATCCTGGAGCATCGTGGCCACGGCTATTCGGTGCGCGATGTCGACAATCCCTCGCTGGTCTGGATCGACGATTGGCGGCGGTATGTCGCCGATTTGGCCAAGTTTGCGCGAACCGTCGGCCGACAGTATGCGGGCGATGAATCGATGCACCTCTACGCCCATTCGATGGGTGGCGGCATCGGGGCCGCGGCGCTCGAATGCTACCCGATGCTCTTCGACCGCGCCGTGCTTTCCTCGCCCATGATCGAGCCGATCACCGGCATGCCCAACGCCATCGCCGGCCCCGCCACCGCGCTCGCCGGCGCCGTCGGGCTTTCGCGTCGCCGCGCGCCCGGGCAGTCCGAGTTCTCGCCGACCATGAGACTCAAGGGCTACGAGGGCGCGCAGCAGTCTCGTGTGCGCTGGTATTTCGAGCGCCGCCTGCACGATCGGCACTACCAGACCAACGCCGCCACGTTCGGCTGGGTCAACCAGGCGCTCAGGATGTCGCGCGCGATCCTGTGGCGCGAGGCCTGTTCGCGCATCGATACCCCGATCCTGCTCTTCCAGGCCGGGCGCGACACGTGGGTGCACAACGCGGCGCAGAACCGTTTCGTCGACCGCGTCCGCCTCGAAAGCGGCGACGTGGTCCTGGAGCGCGTCGAGCCCGCCGTCCACGAGATTTTCAGTATGCCCAACGCTGTGCTTGGCCCCTACGTCGAGCGCATCATCGACTTCTACGCCGAGTCCGTCGACGAAATGGTCGCCGACGCCGAGTGAGCCGCGCAGGCCAGCCGGTGCCATAATCCGTTTGCGCCATAAATAAGCCTCTGACTGCTGCTCATCGGCCCATTTATGGCGCAAAATTATAATTCCGCCATAAACAGGCCGCTGACCGCTGCTGAGCGGCTCGTTTATGGCGGAAACGTGCCGGTTGGGTTGGCCGACCGACTATGGGCGACGCCGCGGGACTGGTGGATACGGCCGACGCTGGTGGTGGAATCCGGCCGTGTCCCGCCGCGGTTTGGGCATACGATGGAGATGCCCGAAACGTTGGGGAATGGAGAACGATCATGAAGTACGATTTCACGTCGATTATGGACCGGCACGGCAAGGACGCCATCGCGGTGGACGGGCTCGGCACGCAGCCCGGTTTCGCGCCGGAACCGCCCAAGTACGGCTACGACGTCATCCCGATGTGGATCGCGGACATGAACTTCGCCACCGTCCCCACGATCACCGACGCCATCATCGAGCGCGCGAAGCACCCGGCGTTCGGCTATTTCGCGCCCACGGACGACTATTTCGATTCCATCATCGACTGGCAGAAGACCCGCAACGGCGTCGAGGGCCTCACCAAGGAGGCCATCGGCTACGAGAACGGCGTGCTCGGCGGGCTCATCTCCGCGATCTCGTGCTTCGCGGCGCCCGGCGACTCGGTTCTGGTGCACCAGCCGACCTACGTGGGCTTCACCGGTTCCATCGAATCCAACGGCTTCCATATCGTCCACACGCCGCTCAAGCGCGACGAGGAGGGCGTCTGGCGCATGGACTTCGACGACATGGACCGCAAGCTCAGGGAGAACAACATCCACGTCGCCGTCTTCTGCAGCCCGCACAACCCCTGCGGCCGCGTCTGGGAGCGCTGGGAGATCGAGAAGGCGATGGAGGTCTACCGCGCCAACGACTGCGTGGTCATCTCCGACGAGATCTGGTCCGACATCATCCTCGAGGGCCACAAGCACATCCCGACCCAGTCGGTCAGTGAGGATGCGCGCAACCGCACCGTCGCGCTCTACGCGCCGAGCAAGACCTTCAACCTCGCCGGCCTCATCGGCTCGTACCACATCATCTACAACAAGACCCTGCGCGACCGCGTCGTCGCCAAGAGCTCGAAGGTGGTCTACAACGAGATGAACGTGCTCTCCATGCACGCGCTCATCGGCGCCTACAAGCCCGAGGGCCACGACTGGCTCGACCAGCTGCGGCACGTGCTCACCGGCAACGTGCGGTACGCCTCGAACTATATCCGCTCGCATTTCAAGGGTGTCGAGTTCGCCGACCCGCAGGGCACCTACATGCTCTTCCTCGACTGCTCCGGCTGGTGCGAGGCCCACGGCGTCACGCTCGACGAGGTCTTGAAGCGCGCCTGGAACGTCGGCGTCGCCGTGCAGGATGGCCGTCAGTTCAAGGCCCCGTGCGCCATCCGCATGAACCTCGCCCTGCCACTGACGCGCATCCAGGAGGCGATGCAGCGACTGAACAAGTACGTCTTCATCGACTGAGGGCTCATCGCCATTTTGGGCGCTGTTTGTCAGCCCAACTGATTGTGTAGTCAAAAAGGGGCGTCTGCCGCAGGTTATCGCGGTAGGCGCCCCTGGTGTTAGCTACTCGGCGCTGAGGCTGGCGGAATCGGATGTGTTATTTCGGTTGTGGATGCAGGATTCCCTCGCTGAATGTTTTATTGGAACTGATGAGTTTGTTGATTGTCTTAGCGGTCCCGGTGTCTCCGTCAATTTTCCCTCTGTATTCATTCAGCATTATTATGGCGGCGAATACGCTTTTCGAATCGAACGATATTCCTGATTTGCTCAGTCTGTGTTTGATTTTCTTAGGCACGGCGCATGCGATGTCAAGGCGACGGTGCCAGAGCTGACTATGGTGGGCGCACATGTTTCGAAGGACGCACAGCGAATGGAGAACATCGGTGAATGGAGCCCATTGGATATTGAGTTCCGTGGCGACGGATTTGGCTGGTTCGAAGTCTGAGAAGTTTTTGATGATTTTCGACACTTTGCCGAAAGAAAGGACCTCGACGGCAACCCAGATTGGTAAGTTGGTAAAATCATCGCACAGATTTTGATGCGCTTCAGAGCTGCGGTAGTGTGCGATCATCTTGCTTTTCGAACGGTTAAGCTCTTTTGCGATTTCCATGGGAATGTCGGCTGTTTCCCCGTTCGGATATCGAATCGGATTGTATAAGTCGTTGTTGAGGTAAAAGGCATACTCGCCGTAGGCTTCACCCATGGCGTGTGCGTAACGGGTGCGAATCGCCATCTCTACATGACTTGATTGCTCAAACAACAGTTGACGCAGACTATGGTCAAGCGCCATGATTGAACTTACTGTTTCGAATGAGGCGTCATCGGTGAACCTGTCATTGTGCTGGCGCGGATCTATTTGCCATTGGCGGGAGTAGCCTGTGAAGCGGTAATAGTTGTTGTTTTGAAGAAACCTGAGAAGCTCATCGCGGTGCCCGCACGAAAGCCCGCGGACGTCGCACAATAAAGTGACAAGTTCGTCCGTCGTTTTGAATGGCTTATTCGGTATGGTGGTCATCGTTGCCTTGTAAGTAAAACTTGACCCACCGCATTTTAGGATTACCGAACATTCCGAACGAACATTCTGCAACTAGCCTTGGGTGGGTGCTGTTATCTACAGTATAACAAACTCCGCAGCACGGAGGCAAATCACGACTTTCCGTACATCTAGTGTGATGGTAATGTTTTGGGCACTAGATGTACGGGAGCTGTTGCGAAACCGCATCTGAGTGCGGCCAAGGTGCGCTTTCCTCGCTGAAAGTGGTGGAGCCGTTAAGAAAAGGGACCTAGAGAGTTTCAAGGTCCCTTCTCGTCACTGGAAGCGACGCTATCTGCTTCGCCACCGTTTATCTACATCATCGCATCAGCTACTTCGAGCCGGCCTCGGCGGCTTCCTTCTTGTGGATCTGGAAGGCGAGCTCGGCGATGTGCAGGCAGTGGCGCAGGAACTCCTGCGTGCGGCACGGGCTGTCGACCCTGCGCCCGACCTCGGCGATGTAGCCGTTGATGTAGTCCACCTCGGTCTTGCGGCCGTTGTGCATGTCCTGGTACATCGACGGATAGTGCAGCGGGTTGGCGACGCGGCTGACGTAATCGACTTCCTGCACGGCGGCCTCGCGGTCCTGGATCGGCTTGAAACCGTCGCGTTCGAGCGCGTCGTAGGCCTCGTTGATCAGCTGCCGCGCCATGTCCATCGCGCCGGGGTAGGAGATGAACTGCCCCATCGTGATCTCGTACATCGTGCACAGCGAGTTGATCACGGAGTTGAAGATGACCTTCGCCAGGCAGGTGCCGCGGAAGTTCTGCGTGACCTGCGGGTTGAAGCCGGTCTTGTCGAGGTCGGCGACCATCTCCTTCTCGATGTCGGTGATCTCCTCGGTCATCGCGCAGATGTGCATGGTGCCGGCGCCGGGCTTGCCGATGAAGTCGACGTCGCCGGGGCCGTTGAAGACGGACGCGACCATCGCGGTGCCGCCGTAGATGCGCTCCTTGGGGAAGTAGTTGAGGATCTTGTCGAAGTGGCCCCAGCCGTTCATCGCGGAGAAGACGACCTGGTGGTCCTTGAAGATGCCCGCGTCGGCGCAGCGTTTGAGCGCGTCCTCAAGTTGCATCTGCTTGAGCATGATGATCCAGACGTCGGGGTCGCCGCCCTCCCGGCGCAGCTTCTCGCCGTAGTCCTCGGGGGAGTAGATGTCGGCCTTCACCAGGTGGCGGTTCTCGTGGTCGCGCGAGACGTAGGCACCGCCCTGCTCGCGAATCTTGTCGACGTTGGGCTGCCACGGCTCGACGTACTCCACTTCCTTGCCGGCCTTCTCCTGCAGCAGCACGCCGTATCGCAGGCCCATGGCCCCGGCGCCGATGATTCCGTACTTCATATCGTTACTCCTCTTCTCTCGCCTCCGCTTGCGGCTTTGCGGCCGCGGCGGCTGGTGACGATGCGCGGCGCTGGTTGCTCTGGTCGCCCTGATTGCTTGGTTCGTCCGGTCCGTTTGGTTCGCCCGGTCCGTTCAGTCCGTTCGGCTCGTGCGGGGCGATTCGAGTGGTCTGATTGATCCGATCGCTCGAGTCTCTCCGGCCGCTCGGACCGCCCTGACTTTGCGTCTGGAGCTGTCCTGCGCCGTCATCGGTATACGAAGTATGCGTGATACTTTTCCGGCCAAGGTGTCCAATTTCATATCGTGGACGAAAAATTGGCTATTCCGATTTTAATTGCCTAGCAGAGGATGGTGAGGTGGATAAGCGCGAAACGTGGGGGTTGATGGTTTGGGGAGGTTTTGCAGGTTGGCGGTTTGGTGGGGTTTGACGAGGTTTGGAGGTTGGTGGTTGGCGGGGTTGAGAGTTTGGCCGGGTGACGAGATTGTTGGGTTTGACGGCTGTCCCGGTAATGGCGACATTGGCATTGTTCTTGTCAGTGAGGGATGGCGCGATGCGGATTCGTCTTGGTTCGGAGACGGGTTCGACGATATCGATGGCATATGGTTCGGTATCCGCTATCCCGGTATTGCTGCGTTTCGATATTTGGCATGGTGCTGCCGGAAGCCTCTGGCTTGTGGCAGTTTTGCCGGACGCCACCGCAGGCCGATGTGACGGTTTCTTCCATCGGATATGCGAGCCGGCTCGTTGCTGTTCCCACTGAGCGGCACGGCAGGGGTCGGCGCTCGCGAATAGCCCCTATAATTGACTGAAATCAACCGGAAACGATAGCGGCGTCGACAGCGATTGGCGACAGGCGAAAGAGGGGACAACACATGAAGATCACGATGTATTGTGGCGCGGCGAGCGGCAACGATCCGAAGTACGCGGCTGCGGCTGCGCAGCTTGGCAAGTGGATCGCCGGGCTTGACGACGGCGAGCTGGTCTATGGCGGTGGCGGCGTCGGGCTGATGGGCGTCGTGGCGCAGGCGGTGCTCGATGGCGGCGGCAAGGTCCACGGCATCATGCCGCAGATGCTCATCGACCGCAACGCCGCCGCGGAGGGTCTCACCACGATGGAGGTCGTCGACGACATGGACGAGCGCAAACGCCGCATGATGGAGCTGGGTGACGTGCTCATCGCCTTCCCGGGCGGCCCCGGCACGCTCGAGGAGATCGCGGAGGCGTTCTCGTGGGCGCGCATCGGGCTCAACGCTAAGCCCTGCGTGCTCTTCGACCTCGACGGCTACTGGCGGCCGCTCGCGCAGATGTTCGACGGCATGGTCTCGGCCGGTTTCCTCACTGCCACTGACCGCGCGAAGCTGCTGGTCACCGATTCGGTCGACGAGATCACCCGCTTCGCCGCCACCTACCAGCCCCCACAAATCCGCACCTTCCCCGAGCGCAAGTGATTGACGGATGGGCTAAGGTGCGGTGGGTGAAGTGAAGGTTTAGCCGCATACCGTTTGGCAGCTGGCGGGCAATCTGTGGGCGAGACCGTCTGCCTCCGAAACTCAAAACTCCCGGAAACTTGGTGATCCAACGTTTCCGGGAGTTTGAAATCTGGTGCGAGTAGGGGGAGTTGAACCCCCACGAGCATTCGCTCACTGCCACCTGAAGACAGCGCGTCTACCATTCCGCCATACTCGCAGACAAATAGTAAGGTTACCGTGAGGTTGCGACGAGCGCAAGAGGATGCCCGCGCTGCGTGTTGCCCAGCGCTTGGTCGCGGCCGAAAGGAACTGGTAGACCTGCGGGTGCACCCCGGTCGTCGCTGCGACCAAAAGCACGAAAATTGGCCTGGGAACGTGCTTTTGCTCGCCCTAAATTGGCGGATGCGACGAAAAGCGCGAAAATGGGGCGGGAAACGTGCTTTTGGTCGCATGCTCAATCAAATATGCAAGCAAACTCAAGGAATTCTGCTGATTCCGCTGATTTTCATCGCAGCGACCGGGAGTTGGTGAGAGATAAGCCGGAGCTATGCCAGTGCCTACGTCGAAAAGCAGAAACAGGGCGCAAGAACCTTGCTTTTGAACGCAGCGAGATGATGTGCGCGTCGAAAAGCAGAACCGTGGCGGCGAAATCCTGCTTTTGAACGCGGGACGATGGCGGATAGCGTCGAAAAGCAGAAAACATGCCCACGGAATCTGCTTTTCGACGCAGGCTCCATGGGCGTCTATGTGTGTTCGGCTGTCAGGCCCACTCGAAGTTGCCGGTACCGGCGCCGATCTCGAAGTGGCGCTTGGCGCAGCCCAGGCCGACGTGGGCGAAGAGGCCGGGCGTGGCGCACGCGCTGACATGGGGCAGCGGCTCGCCTTCGGAGGGTTCAAGGTCATCCGTTGCGCATTGGGAATTTGCTCGTTCGGCGGCAACGGCGGCTCCATGTGAATCGGTCTGGCCACTTTCTAGAGTGAAACGGAAGGGTTGCTGGCTCAGCGAGGTCGGCGCGAGCGAGGCCGCCTCGATACCACGCTGGAACCATTCGGGCGCATCGTCGAGCGTTGGGGCTTCGCCGTTCTTCCCGAGGTTCGCGGGCAATGCGCACAACGAATCGAGCGGCTTGCTGTGGTGCTTGGCGCCGGCTCGCGCCGCGTGGCCGAACGCGATGACCCACACCATGCGCTCGCCGGAATCTAGCTCCCACCAACCGTTCGAAGCGTCGTCGAGCACGGCCCACGAGCAGTCCAGCCCCAACCCAACCAATGTCAGCGCCAGCTGTTCGCCGTAGTATCCCACCTTCTCCTCGGTCGCGGCTTCGGCGGCGGGAACCGGGTCGGCGATTTCGGCGGAGTTGACGTCTGCCGGTTTCTTCTTTGGGTGCAGGTCGTAGGGCTCGTTGATCTTCGCCACTAAGGCGATGGCGTTATGCACACCGGTGAAGCGGCCGTAATGGGTCTTGTGTCCGCAGAAGGCGTCGTCGAGCCCGGCGGCCATCTGGAAGTGCAGATCGGACGCGGCGTTGCAGCGCTTGACTTCGACGGCGATATCGTTGAGCAGATTTTGGCTGACCGGTTCGTCGCTATACATGCGCACGGAATGCCGCCGCTCCATCGCCTCGTTAAGATCCATCGTGCTCCCGCCCGTCATTGGTGATCGGTTCCATCATACTGAACCGTGACGTGCGTCACGCCGTTCGTGCGCGTCTGCGCGCGCTAAATGTGACGAATTGTACACAATGCAGCAGGTGTGGATTGCGGGCCGCATGGTGGTGGCCGTTGCAGCATGGCTGCGGATGCAGAGAGGCTAGCTCAGCATGGCTGTGGATATGGTGGCCGGTTTTGTCACTGTTTCTCTAGTTTCCAGTGAGGAAACGGGATGTGCCGGGCCGTCAGATTCCGTTTCTTGACAGTATTCGTGTGATCGGTGAGGAAACGGGATGTGGCAAGCTGTTAGGTGCGGTTTCTTCACCGGGAGATGGGACTCTGCGTGGGAACCCTCGGGTCGCGTCATGTGCCAAGTCAGGCAATGCGACGAAAAGCATGAAAATCAGCCCAGAAACGTGCTTTTGGTCGCAATGAATTGGCGGATGCGACGAAAAGCACGAAAAACGGGCGATAAACGTGCTTTTGGTCGCGTTAAGGCGGCCAGATGGGGGGGGCTTGGTGCGACGCTGCCTGCGCTGCCTCAGCCCTTGGAGCCGTGGGCATAGTAGCGGGCCAGGGTCTCGTCGCGGAAGTCCTCGAAGTAGTCGCCGTCGATTGAGGCGCGGATGTCGTCCAGGAGCCGGATGAAGAAGCGCTCGTTGTGGATGGTCGCGAGCGTCGCGCCGTTGATCTCGTGGGCGCGCAGCAGGTGGTCGACGTAGGCGCGCGAGTAGTGCGTGCACGTATAGCAGTCGCAGCCCTCTTCGAGCGGCCCGAAGTCGCGCTTGTTGGCGGCGCGTTTGATGTTGTATCGGCCGTCGCGCGTGTAGATGGCGCCGTTGCGGGCGCAGCGGGCTGGGGCCACGCAGTCGAAGGTGTCGCCGCCGTTCTCCACACATGCGAAGATGTCGTCGACGGCCGCGATGCCCAAAACGTGGCGTGGCCGCGATTCCGGCATCTCGTCGCAGATCCACGCGCAGGTGTTGCCGATGACGCGCTTCTCGATCGCGCCGCCGATGCCCACGCCGTCAAAGTTGAGCGAGGCGATCTCGGAGGCCGCGCGCCGCCGCAGGTCCTCGTAGTTCGCGCCCTGCACGACGCCGTAAAGCGCCTGATACGGCTTGCCGACACGCGCCTGTGTAAGCCGCTGGTGCTCGTCGACGCAGCGACGGGCCCAACGGAACGTGCGCTCGATGGACCGCTCCTGGTAACCGCGCGTGTTCATCAGCGTCGTGAGCTCGTCGAAGGCGAACATGATGTCGGCGCCGATCTGGTGCTGGATACCCATCGAGATCTCGGCGCTGAACCGATGGCGAGACCCGTTGAGCGGCGACTTGAAGGTCACCCCGTCCTCGTCGACGAACGCCTTGCGCTCGCGGCCGGGGGCGATCACGTCGTCGGACTTCATGCCGGTGACGTCCATCGCCAGCGTCTTCTTGAACCCAGCGCCGAGCGAGAGCACCTGGAAGCCGCCGGAATCGGTGAAGGTCGGCCCGTCCCAGTTCTCGAAGCGCGCCAGCCCGCCGGCCTCGTCGATGATCGCCTCGCCGGGGCGTTCAAACAAGTGGAACGCGTTGGAAAGCAGGCATTGCGCGCCGAGCGATTTCATCGTTTCGGGCAGCACGCCCTTCATCGCCGCCTGCGTGGCGACGGGCACGAAAGCGGGGGTCTTGATGTCACCGTGCGGGGTGTGGATGACGCCGGTGCGGCCGTATCGTGCCCCACCGCGCCCCAGTCCGTCTGCGGAATCAGCAAGTCGGGTCTTCTGCTCGAAATAGAACCTGCCGCGGTCGCCGGGCTTGCCGGGTTCGGCACCGAGTGGATGCTCGAGCAGCCCGGAGGCGCTCGCTGCCAGATAGTCGGCCGTGCCGTCCTGCCGCGAGTTCACCAGAGCGAAACGGGTCGCCTCTGACGTCTCGTTGGGATAGGGTTCGGCGCCGGCTGGTTGCCCGGCGTCGCCGTTCGTCGCGGTCGGCTTGAATGCGGTGGTGAGGTCTTGGTCGTTCATATTGCTATCCATCATATTCGTTCCGTGGTATGGCCGTGGTTCCGGCGCTCGCGTCGTCCCTCGGTTTGTGCGTCCGGCGAAACCGGCCGTGGGTTCACCTTAGGCGAAGCGTGCCGGGCCGTCCGCAATGTCCGGCAATGGTTCATGGGAGTTAGTAAAGTATTGTGCCATATGGATTTTCGTGCTCAACGCGGGAGATGATGCTGGATTTTGGAACGTCCTTTCACGAAACATTCAGGAACCTTCCAGAACGGCTATCTTTACTCGTTATTAGCAGTTCACGGATGCGAGTCCGATGAGACGGCGGATGCCGGCACGGCGTGCCATCCGGAAACACGAAGGAGCAGCAATGGCTGAAGACAACAGGAGTGAGCAGAGCGGCGATCGGCCGGCTCGCTTTGAGGACGGGGCGCAGGGTGCGCCGGACGCCGTCGGGGGCCAGCCGGCGCGCGATCTCGGCGAACGCAAGGCGGACGAGGCCTCTGCCAACACCAATCCGACCACGAACATCGGTGCGGCGCCGACCGAGCCCATTGCGAAGGATGACGTGGACGACGGGCCCTATCGCCCCGCTCCGCAGTATGGCGCGTACGCTCCGTCGCAGCCGGTGCAGAACGGCGATGCCGATAACACCGACGGCACCAACGTCAACGGGATGAACGGTGATACCCAGAACCTCAGCGACTCGCAGCGCATGTCGCAGGGCATGTCGTGGAACGGCATCTTCGACGGCCTCGGCTCCGCGCCCGCGGGCAACGGCAACGGCTATGGCAACGCCGGTAGCGGTTACGGTAGCGCCGCGAACCCGGCCGACCAGAACCCCGCAGGCGAAGGCCAGGCCTCCGAAAACGGCGCTAACGGCTACGAATACCACGATGCCCCGCGGGACGGCTTCGGCGGCCAGCCTCCGTATGGCTGGGGCGACATGGGCAACGGCAACGGCACCAACGGCAACTTCAACGGCGGTAACGGCGCCAACAACCGTGGCAACGGCAGCGCCGCCACGGGCTGGCTCGCGGCCCACCGCACCGTCGTCACCGCGGTGGTGGCGGCCGTGATCTCCGCGGTGCTGGTCATGGTGGTCGGCTTCGTGGGTGTTTCCCGCGGCTGGATCAACGTTCCCGCGTCGAGCTCGATGTCGGGCATCGCCTCCAACAAGTCCGGCTCCGGCACCGCCAACGTCAAGGGTGGCCAGGCCCCCGACTGGGCGAGCGTCTCCAAGCAGGTCTCCGACTCCGTGGTCTCCATCCAGACCCAGGTGAGCCAGGGCGTGGCCAAGGGCTCCGGCGCGGTGATCGACAACCAGGGCCACATCGTCACCAACAACCACGTGATCTCCGGCGGCAAGACCATCCAGGTCACGCTCTCCAACGGGCAGATCTACAACGCCGACGTCGTGGGTGCCGACACCACCACCGATCTGGCGGTCATCAAGATCAACAACGCGCCGAGCGACCTCAAGGCCGTCTCCTTCGCCGATTCCGACAAGCTTGCGGTCGGCGAGAACGTGATGGCCGTCGGCAACCCGCTCGGCTACGACGACACCGCCACCACCGGCATCGTCTCGGCGCTCAACCGCCCCGTCTCGGTGATGGACGACAACAATTCCGAGATCGTGACCAACGCGGTGCAGATCGACGCGGCCATCAACCCCGGCAACTCCGGCGGCCCGACCTTCGACGCGGCCGGTCAGGTCATCGGCATCAACTCCTCGATCGCCTCCGCCTCCTCGGCGCAGGGCCAGTCCGGCTCCATCGGCATCGGCTTCGCGATCCCCTCCGACCTCGTCAAGCGCATCACCGACGAGATCGTGACCAAGGGCTCCGTCAAGCACGCGATGCTGGGCGTGACCATCAAGAACGCCACCGCACAATCCGACGGCATCACCCGCGGCGGCGCGCAGATCACCTCCTCCAACGGCGGGTCCGCGGTCGTCAAGGGCAGCCCGGCCGACAAGGCGGGCCTGAAGGCGGACGACACCGTCGTGGCCTTCAACGGCAAGGCGGTCGGCAGCAGCTCCGCGTTGCTTGGCTACGTGCGCGCCTCGTCCCTGGGCGACAAGGTGACCCTCACCATCGTGCGCGGCGGCCACACCATGGACGTCGACGTCACGCTCAACCAGGAGGAGACACAGGTCAAGGGCTCCAACCGCTCCGAATCGCAGAAGAAGGACGGGCAGAGCGACGGCGGCCAGAGTGACGGCGGCAATGGCTCCGGCGGTGACGGCGGCGGTCTCTTCGACCCCTTCGGCCTCTGGTAAACCGGTTCGGCCTTGGTTCGGGTCTGGCCTGAATATCGGTGAATCTGGCCAGGTCTGAACGGTCGATGAAACAAGCGAGGGCGGATTGCGGCGTGAAGCCGTGACCGCCCTCGTTCGCTTATGCAGGAGCGGCGTCGTGGACGGTCGGTTGCGTGGTTGGCCTCGCAGGTAACCGCAAATAGTATGTTTCCTTACGTTTCGTCAAAATCCTTTCGCGCGATGGCCCGGGTGCGATAACCTAGGCATATGAGTAACGACAATGAACTGCGTATCGCCGTCGTGGGCGCGGGCCCCGCGGGCGTCTATTCCTCCGATATTTTCCTTCGCCAGCTCAAGAAGACCGGCGAGGAGCTCGGCCTGCCGACCAAGGCGCGCATCGACCTTTTCGAGAAGCTGCCGGTGCCGTTCGGCCTGGTGCGCTACGGCGTCGCCCCCGACCATCCGGCCATCAAATACATCGCCGATGCGCTCGAGAAGACGCTCGACAACCCCGACATCCACCTTTACTGCGACGTGGAATTCGGCCAGGATTTGACGCTCGACGACCTGATGCCACGCTACGACGCGGTGCTTTTCGCCACGGGCGCGGTGGCCGACCGGCCGCTGACCATCCCCGGCGCGGACCTCGACGGCGTGCACGGCGCGGCGCGGTTCGTGGAATGGTACGACGGCTATCCGACCGGCGCGCGCACCTGGCCGCTCGACGCCGAGAAGGTGGCGGTGATCGGTGGCGGCAACGTGGCGATGGATGTGGCGCGCGAACTGATGCGCGACGCCGACGACCTCAAGGGCCGCACCGATATCCCCGACAACGTCTACGAGGGCATCAAGGCCAACAAGGCGCGCGAGCTGCACCTCTTCATTCGCCGCGGCGTGGCCCAGGCCAAGTTCAGTGTGCAGGAGCTGCGAGAGCTCGAGAAGCTGCCGGGCGTGCAGATCGTCATCGACGAGGATGATTTCGACCTCGACGAGGACACGATCGAGCAGGCCGGCAAGGACAAGCTCACCCGCCAGATGGTCGAGGAGCTCTTCGCCATCCGCGAGATGGCCGAGGACATGGAGGACGACGGCGGCGTCGACTTCGAGGGTAATCCCGCTCCGAAGAAATACATCATGCACTTCAACTCCGCGCCCAGCGAGGTGCTGGGGGCCGATGGCAAGGTGACCGGCCTGCACGTGGAGCGCACCGAGACCGGCGCCGACGGCGTGATGCGCCACACCGGCGAATTCACCGACTATCCCGTCGGGGCCGTCTACCACGCCATCGGCTACAAGCCGGCGAGCGTGCCGGGCGTGGCCTACGACGAGCAGCGCAGCGTGCTGGCCAACGAGGAGGGGCGCATCCTCGCCGAGCCCGCGCTCACCGCCGAGACCGGCAAGAGCACCGTTCGCCCGCGGCTCTACGCCACCGGCTGGGCCAAGCGCGGCCCGGTGGGGCTCATCGGCTCCACCAAGTCCGACGCGCTGCTGATCGTCGGCAACATGCTGCAGGACTTCGCCGCCGACGGCAAGGGCGGCTGCGTGGCCACCGACCGCGATCCCGAATCCATCGACCGGCTGCTCGCCTCGCGCGGCGTGAAGCCCATCGACTTCGCCGGCTGGAAGAAGGTCGACGCCTACGAACGTGCCGAGGGCGCCAAGGAAGGCCGCGAGCACAAGAAGGTCATCGATCCCGACCAGATGCGCAGCCTCGCGCTCGGCTGAGGCGGGGCGAAGGCTCACGCCGCTGGTGTAAGGCGGTTGGTGCCTGACGCTTGACGGCGCTGAGTTCCCGTTCGGGGCTCGGCGCCGTTTCGCATGTTTGACCCATGTTTGGGTAGTGGAATCCCGGCAATGCGATGAAAATCAGGGCTTCGTATACATTTTGCTGAGTTTGCTCGCATGTTCAATTGAGCATGCGAGCAAACTCAGGGTTTCTGTCCCATTCTCTTGATTCTCATCGCAACCTTTATTTGGTTCTATGTTGAAGTGCAGCCTTACATTTTTTGGAGTCGGCCCAAAAATGTAAGCGGCGAAAAATCGTGGTAGAGCAAAAATACGTTGGAATTCCGCGGTTTTTAGCCCATGGCGAATGTTCGATTACGTGCGTTTGGCTTACATTTTTTCGGGCTCGCCAAAAAATGTAAGCCAGGGTTTATCGCCGCACCAATTTTTCGTTGATTTTGCGGGCGTCGAACTTGTTGCGGGCGATGATGAGCACCCAGATCGCGGCGTAGATGGCGACGAACACCACGAACACCACGGGCATCGAGACATTCCAGCCATTGGCCAGGATCCAGATGACGACGAGGGCGAACGTCAGCGCGCAGTGGGCGATGTAGTTGGGCAGGCGGCCGTTGCCCAGCAGGAAGGTGAGTTCGCCGATCAGCGCGGTCATCACGAAGAAGGTGGCGACGCTCATCGTGGTGACGGGAATCCAGCCCGGCGAGACCGCCTCCACGAGCAGGAAGAAGAAGGAGCCGAGCCCAAGGCCGACGACCGCGTTGCGGATGACGGCCCGCAGGAGCCCGGACGGTCGGGTCGGTTCGCCGCCGCGCTCTGCGTTGACAACGGGAAATTCGTGCTGGCTCATCTCATACTCCTAACGCTTGCTTCAGCCCGGCGACGTATCGGCGGCTCACGGTCTCGTCGACGCCACCGGTGAGTTTGGCGGTCATGTTGCCGGAATAGCTGGCCTCCAGCGATTGCAGGTGGCGGAGGTTGATGGCGACCTGCTTCGAGATTTGCATGAAATCGGACGATGGCAGCGACTCGAGGAAACGCTGCAACCGGTCTTTGGTGACCAGGGAATGGGCCGGCGACCCGGCTGAGGCGGCGAGGCGGACGACCAGCGAGTTGCCGTGCACCTCGACGGCGATGACGGCGTTCTTGCGCACGATCTCGAGGCGGTCGCCGGTGTCGATGGAGATGGTCTGGGAGGCGCGCCGGCCCAGGGTTTCCGCGGCTTTCATCACGCCGATAGCGTCAGCGGTGGGCGCCGCCGCCTCGACGACGATATTGATCTCGCCGTCCTCAAGTTCGGGATTCGCCCGGAACGTGATCCTCATGCCTCGCGCCTCCTTTCCGCGCTTGTTTTGCCCGTCTGGTCGTCTCGATTGTATCGCCGGCCACGGGAGCGCCGGCGGCGGCAATCATGCCCGTCGGACGCTCGCCGCTGTGGATTTCCCAGTCGATGGTGTACTCATCGTGCGCTCGCCGCACTTGTCTTGTCCACCCGGATGGCGGCGGTAACGGCACGGTGCCGGTGGAAGCCCAGGGCTGAGACGCTGCGCGCGAGCATGCGGGCGGCCCAGATGGCCACCGCGATCAGCACGGTGGTGGTGACCAGCAGCGCGATCTCCTCGGGCGCCGAAGTCGGCTGGGAGGCGTGGGGCAGCGTATAGCCGATGCCCATGTCGCCGCGGAATCGCGTGGCGACCGCTCCGGCGTGGGGGAGCGGGGCCGCGAAGGCCGAGTCCATGGCCCCGTCCATCAGCAGGCGGCGGAAGAGCGAGGACGTGTAGGCGCCCGGCCAGAGCTGGATGAGGCGTCGAGCGAACTCCGGCATCGCGCTGACGGGCAGGTAGACGCCGGCGAGGAAACCCGCGGCCGTGCCGATGAGGGTGTTGAGGGCGGTGTTGGCGCTTTGCGAGCGGATGCCGGCGACGATGGCGTAGGAGAGCACCGAGCTGACGGTGGCGTTGAGCGCCATCATCGCCAGCAGGCCGAGGTCGGTCGCGGGGTCGCCGAGCGGCACGCTGATGCGGTCGACGGGGACGAAGTAGGCCAGCATGACGGCGAAGACCACGATTTGCATCGCGAACCCGACGATGACGCTGCTCAGCAGGTAGCCGGCCACGATGCGCCAGCGCGAGTGGAGAGCCATGCGGAAGTCCACGTCGAGGCCGTTCTCGCGGTCGCCGACCATCTGGCCCATCATCGCCAGCGGCGTGGTGAGCCCGGTGATCGACAGCACGCCGCCCATCAGCCAGTTGTCGAGCAGGGTGTTGACGGTGCCGGCGTCGAGGCCGCTGCCGCCCCAGCTGCCGCTGACGGTCTGGCGCAGGAAGACGACGTAGAGGCCGAAGGCGATGAGCGCGCCCAGCAGGGAGAGGAACGCGTGGGCGTGGTTGCGGAAGAAGAGTCTGAGATTTCGCTGCGATAGGGCGAGCATAAGGGTCCTTTACTTGATGGTGGCTCACATTTTTTGAGGCGCTCGAAAAAATGTGAGTCGTGGGAATTTTTCGTGATGGCGGAAATCGTTGGAATTCCGCGGGTTTTAGCTCTGAGCAGATGTTCGATGATGTGCGTTTGACTCACTTTTTTTGGCGAGCCTCAAAAAATGTGAGTCGCCTATTTTGTTAGCTCAAGGAAAACGTCGTTCATCGTCCCCGGCCGGCACTCGAAATCGGCGACGAACGGCCGCGCCGCGTCGATGACGCCAAGGCATGCGTCGGCGTCCGGCAGCGAGAGATTGATATGGCTGAGGTCGGTGGTATTGCCGGTGCCCGGTGTGGGGACGTTCGCGGCGAGCGTTGGAACCACGGTCGCCGAGGAATCATTGGAACGATCGAAATCGCTGGAATCGCCGGAATCCACGGTGCCGTTCTTAGTGGCTGCCATGCTGGGAGCGGAGGCGCACGCGGCATCGATTGCCGTGCCGGGGATGGCGGCGTGACGCATGGCGCCGGAATCCATATCGCGCATCTGCTCCGCCGCCAATCGGCCGTCACCACGTTCGGCAAGGTGCCGGCGGATGGCGCTCGCGGCCTCCTGCCCAGTGCCGGGCCTGAGCGTGAGATTGAGCTGGTAATCGGCGTATCTGCCGATGAGTTCCTCCGCCGAACCGGAGGCCTTGATGCGCCCGTGGTCGATCAGATAGACCTGCCCGGCGTGCTCGGCCTCCTCGAGGTAGTGGGTGGTGAGCAGGATCGAGAGCCCGTTCTCGCCGCGCAGCCGGTTCATCAGCGACCAGAGCGCGTTGCGGGTGCCGATGTCGAGCCCGGTGGTCGGCTCGTCGAGCACGAGCAGGTCGGGATCGTTGATGAGCGCCCGCGCGATGTCGACCGACCGGCGCTGCCCGCCCGAAAGCGATCCGTAGCGCTGGCCGGCGAAGTCCTTGGCGCTCACGAGCTCGATGACCTCGTCGACGCGATGCCGCGGCAGGCCCCGGTAGAGCCGTGCCCGGGTCTCGAGGTTCTCGCGGGCGGTGAGCAGCGGATCGAGCACGCTCTGCTGGAACACGACGCCGATGGCGGGTCTGCGGGTGTGGCCGTCGCTGTGGCCGCGGCGGAGGACGTGACCGTGACCGTTGTCGCGCGCAATGTCGGGGAATTCGATCGACCCGGCGTCCGGTTCGGCGATGCCGATGAGCATCGATATCGTGGTGGATTTGCCCGCGCCGTTGTGGCCGATGACGGCGGTCAGCGACCCGCGCTCTATGTCGAGCGAGACGTCGTGGACGGCTTCGTGGCTTCCATAGAATTTCATCAGGTGACTGGCATGGAGCAATGTCGGCATGGTTGTCGTCCTTCGTACTGGTGTCGGATTGTTCTGGCGCAAGCCCGTTGCCGCAGGCTTGCCGATGACTCGATTGTGCCGCCGTCCGCGCCGGCGAGAAAGCCGAGGTCGACAACCGGTGCGGGCCGGCCGGCAACCGGTCGAATGTCGCCGATGACCGGAGGCGGCGCGCTTGCGGTTGGGAGGCAGCGACTGATGATAATGTGTTTGCGATTGAGAAGATGGCGACTGGCGGTGACGCGCTTGTAGTTGGAGCGGCGGCGACCGGAAGCGGCACAGTGGCGGTTGCTTTGGTCGACCATGCGATGAACATTAGGGCTCCGCACGGTTTTGCTGAGTTTCATCGCATGCCAGATTGAGGATGCGAGCAAACTCAGGGTTTTCGGCCCGTTTCCCTGATTTTCATCGCATCGTCGATTGGAAGGCAGTGGCGGGCCAGTTGAGGATCCGTGGCGCATCGGCTAGGAACGTGACGCATCGGCTGGGAAGCCATGGCGCGTTGGCTGGGAAAGTCGTGGTGCATCGGCTGGAGAAGCCGTGACTTGCTGTTGGCAGGTTGTGGCGAGTCGGTTGGTGCCGCTTGGGGTTTGCGCCGAACGGGCGCGCTCGCGGCTGTGTGCTAGACTCTTCACTTGCGTGCGCTTGCGAATGCGGGCGCTGTGCTGCGGATGTAGTTCATCGGTAGAATGGAAGCTTCCCAAGCTTCAGAGGCGGGTTCGACTCCCGTCATCCGCTCTTTCCAATCCTGATTAATCCGTTCGAACTCTTGCTTTCCGATGTTTTAGATATGGGAACGAAGCAAGAAAATCGCCACGTGGTCGATACGTCATATGCGGCTGTCGCTTGGTAACTGCCTTTGACTTTACTGATTGTCCGCTCGTCCATTACCGATTGACCGTCGTGCGGAGACATGAAAAAGACCCATCCTTCGGCGATTGTCGTGGATGGGTCTTTGCGTCAATACCGCATTTCGCGGATTGGTCGGTCGCCTGTCTCAGAGGCGATCGGGGCCTAGGGCGTGGTGGCAGGGAGACATGGAATCGTTCCTGTTGCCCATGATCATGAACGCGCACACGATGGCGACGAGCAGCAGCAGGAATCCGCACAGCGGGAGAATGCCCCTGACCGGCGTCTTCGCCTCGCTCACGGCCTGCAGGCCGGTGCAGCTGTCGGTCGTGAGCTCCACCGATTGGTTCCGGGAAGTGGAGACCGTGCAGCTGTCGTTGCGCGAATCGGGCCGCTCCAGCTTCTGGTCGCCGGTCTGCGGATCCGGGGCCGGTGATGGCGCGGGGCTTGGGGCCGGCGTCTGGGTCTGGCCGTCGCTGCCGTTGGTCGTGTTGTCCGGAGTGCCCGTGTTCGTGTCCGCATCCGAGTCCACATCGCCGGGCTGCGCGCTGTCGCCTTCCGTGCCCTGCGTCTGCACGGCCGGTGCGATCTGTGCCGCCTTGGCGACCTGCGTGGCTTGCGCGGCGCCCCCGAAGTAGGGTTGCTCGGCCGCGCTGGCCGATGAGAATGCCGGTGTCGCCAGCATGGCCAGGCCCGCGAACGCGGCGGCGAGTGCCTTGATGACTTCCTTCATTGTTCTCCCCACATGTCAAACCACCGTGGCCGCGCGGTCTTTAGCCGACGCAAAGCCACGAAAAGTAAATATGTTGCAATACTAACGTGTTTTTGCGTTGATTGTGTGTCGACGTGCGGCGCGCTTCGGGCGGGGTTTCGCCCGCTTTTGAAGGGGAGCCGTGGCCTTTACCCTTCGAGTGTCAACATTGCCGTCTTTTGCGCTTTTTCGTCGGTTAATTACGACATATATCGTTTGAAAGCAAGTGTTTTCAGGCGCTTGACGATGAAAATGCCATGTTTTTGTCCATCGCTTGATGCCCGTAGGTGGTTTCTTTGTGTTTTTGCCCTTTGGTTTTACGGTTTCGTGGTTTTTACGGGCTGTGGACTTTTCTTTTTTCGAACAATATGTCATGTTATAAAATACGCTAAAAGCGTAAAACGTGATATGCTCCCTGTGCTTTCATGCCGTATCGGCGCATGAACGCGTAGCGTCCGGCCCTTTCCGTCGCTGCAGCCGAACGTGATTTGCCCCTTGCTTTTCAGCATGCCGAGAGATAAACTATCAACGTATCTTTACGCCGTGTATCGGTGGCCTGTGTCGCCGGTGGGTTAACAAGGCGTGACCACTTGCTTGGCCGCGCATCTTGTGTGGCCCGGCATCTACACGCGCAAGGAGAATCATGCGGGTCATCGCAAAAATCGCCGGGCTATGTCGCCAGGTACCTATGCTTCCCATCACCATCGTGGCCGTGCTGCCGGTGGCGTTGCTATGGAACTATCGCCCTTGGAACCCCTTGGGCAGCTGGAGCGAATCACCGTGGCCGCTGGACCCGTCGGTCGGCCAGATCGTCGTGGTGCTGCTGGTCGCTTATTCCGTCATCGACTCGATCAGGGGCATGGTCGCCTCGCTCAAGGAGGGCCACGTCGGCATCGATGTGCTTGCGATACTGGCGCTGCTTTCCACGCTGTGGGTGCAGGAATACTGGGCCGCCTGGGCCGTGGTGCTCATGATCTGGTCGGGGGAGGCCATCGAGCGGTTCGCGCAGACCAAGGCCGAGGGCAACCTGAGCGCGCTGGTCGCCGCCGCCCCGCAGATGGCGCACGTCTCGGACCTGCCGGGCGTGCGGGCTGGAGAATTCGGCGATACCGTGCAAGCCGCTGGAAGCGCCGAGGCCTCCGATGGCGGTGATGATGAGGCAAGCCATGCCCGCCGCGACGAAGACGAAAGCAATACTCATGGTGGCAATGACGCAGGCGAAAAATCTGGGAATGCCGATTTCTCCGATAGGCCAGCCAACCTTGACGTTTCGAATACCTCTGGTGTTCCGAGCAACCCTGACGGTTCCGGCGGTTCCGACGGTTTCGATGATTCGGATACCCTCAATGATGCAGATGATTCCGAGGCTTCCGATGCCTTCAATGCTTCCGGGGCTTCCAACGATTCCAATACCTCTAATGCCTCCAACGCCTCCGGCGAAGCGCGGCTCGCATTGCTGTTCGCCGGTACCGACAAGCGCCTGGCCGACGGCTTCCGCGCAACGCTGCCGCCGACCCTGCCTCGTGCGGACGCGCGCGCTCTGGGCGATAACCTCTGCATGGTCGACGCCGACGACTGCACCTGCGAGCTCGCCTCGGTGGCCAGGGACGGCGGTGCGCACGGCGTCGGGAATAACGGTGCCGATTCCCGGAATCAAAAGAGGTCGCGCAAGGCAAGCCCGCTTCGCGCCGGTTCGTTGGGCCGCCACACCTTCGTCGGTGGCTCGTTGGCCAGGGCCTCGCAGGCCTCGCGAACCATGGAGCCCCAGGCCTCGCGCGACGCGCATTTCCACACTGTCCCCGTCGACCAGGTGAGGCTCGGCGACGTGTTGGTGGTGCTGCCCGGCGAGACGGTGCCGGTGGACGGCAAGCTGCTGAGTGGCACGGCCACGCTCGACCTGAGCGCCATCAACGGCGAGCCCCTGCCGCGCACCGTGTTCGCCGGCGCCCGCGTCATGTCGGGAGCGGTCAACGGCTCCACCATGGTGATGATTCGCGCCACGCAGCTGGCCGGCGACTCGCAGTACCAGCGCACCATGCAGCTCGTCGATTCCGCGCGGTCCTCGCGCGCGCCGGTGGTCAAGACCGCCGACGTGCTCGCCGTGCCCTTCACGATCATCTCCCTGATCATCGGCATCGCCGCATGGGTCGTTTCCGGCACCCCGGAACGCTTCGCGCAGGTGCTCGTGCTGGCCACGCCCTGCCCGCTGCTCATCGCCGCGCCGGTGGCCTACATGGCCGGCACCGGGCGGCTCGCAAAGGCCGGCATCCTCGCCAAGACGCAGGAGGTGCTCGAGAATCTTGGCAAGGTCTCGCACGTCTTCTTCGACAAGACGGGCACGCTGACGGTCACCCGGCCGCAGGTCGTGCGCGTGGACGTGCCGGACGGGGCGCGCGAGAGCCTGCCGGAAGCGCTGGGGCTGGAATCGGACGCACATGAACCTGCCTCATCGGCGCGACTCGAGGCCACCATCCTGGAGCTGGCCGCGGTCGTGGAGACGTATTCGGTCCATATCCTCGCGCAAGGCATCGTCGCCGCCGGGGCCGCCGCGTCGAAGAAGCTGCACGACGGCCACACGGCTTTCCCGGTGGTCAAGGACGTTGACGAGAATGCCGGCAACGGCGTGCAGGGCACGGTTGAAGGCCATACCGTACGCGTGGGCCGGCTCGGCTATGCGCTGGAAGGCCACAGCGATGACGTTGCGGGCGTTGGCGCCGGCGCCTCCGATTTGGCCTCCACGCGCTCGCAGAAGGCCGACGGCAATGGTCACCGTCACGGCGTCGGCATCGATGCGCACCGGACCAGTGCGCCCGCGGCTGGTGATGCTCGACTGATCGATGGTGTCGGTTCTGCGGCCGCGGGCGATACCGACGTCTCTGCCGCCGATTCTGCCGACGCACTGTTCCCGGCCTCGCGGTTCAAGGCTCGCGCCGCCGACGAGATGGCCGCTTATGTGGCGGTCGATGGCGTTCTCGCCGCCCGCATCGTGCTGCGTGACGTGCCGCGCGGCAACGCCCGCGAATCGTTGCGGCGCCTGCGTTCCATGGGGGTCGACGAGGTGACGATGGTGACCGGCGACTCCCGCGATTCCGCCGAGGTGATCGCCGCCGAGGTGGGCATCGACGACGTCCGCGCCGACCTGCTGCCGCAAGACAAGGTCGCCGCGGTCAAGGAGGCCTCGCACGAGACGTTGCGGCGTCCGGCGAAGGTCGAGACGTTCCTCGACGCGCTATCCGGCCAGCCCAGGCCGCGCCCGATCTCGGTGATGGTGGGCGACGGCGTCAACGACGCGCCGGTTCTGGCGGCCGCCGACATCGGCATCGCGATGACCGACGGCACCTCCACCGCCGCCTCGCAGACCGCCCAGGTGGTCATCATGAACGACGACATCGCCGACGTGCCACGCGCCATCGCCATCGCCCGCCAGACCAAGCGCACCATGCTGCAGGCCGTGGTCACCGGCCTCGGGCTGGCGCTGGTCTGCATGGTCGCCGCCGCGTTCGACCTCATTCCCGTGGTCGTCGGCGCGTTCATGCAGGAGGGCATCGACGTCGTCTCGATCCTCTGGGCGCTCACCGCGCTGAGGGAACGCGACGGCCAATAGCCGCATCCAGTAGTCGCATAAATAAGTAGACAATAAGGAGTGCCCGAGTCGCGTCGGTTTCGGCCAAGGTGACCGTTGCGATACTGGCAATTGGTATTGGTATCGCAGTCATCTTGGCCTCGGCCGTGCTGAGGTGTGGTCGGCGATGCCGTCAGCCTCGGTTTCGTTGATGCCTTGCCGATTCATGCCAGTGCCGAAGGTCCCGGCGATTCCGTCGCCAACGCCTTCGCCGGCAACGATGCGAATAGTGGCCCCGGAATCGCCCGCGGTCATGGTGGCACTCATAATGGAGACATGACCATTGCTACCCCGGAACGTTATGCGCAGATGTTGGATTCGGCTCGACGCGGCGGTTACGCCTACCCCGCGATCAACGTGACGAGCACGCAGACGCTCAACGCCGCGCTGCAGGGCTTCGCCGAGGCAGATTCAGACGGCATCATCCAGGTGTCGGTCGGCGGCGCCTCCTATTTTTCCGGCAGCCGCGTCAACGACCGCGTGGTCGGCTCGCTCGCCTTCGCCGCCTTCGCGCACGAGGTGGCGGCGCGCTACCCCCATATCTCCATCGCGCTGCACACCGACCATTGCGCCAAGCCGTACCTCGACAGCTGGGTGGTCCCGCTGCTGGTGCGCGAGGCCGAGCAGGTGGCGCATGGCGAGGATCCGGCGTTCCAGTCGCATATGTGGGACGGCTCCACGGTGCCGCTGGGCGAGAACCTTGACATCGCCTCGAAGCTTCTGGAACGTTCCGCCGCGGCGCGCACCGTGCTCGAGATCGAGATCGGCGCGGTCGGTGGCGAGGAGGACGGCCACCGCGCCGGCGTCGACGCCAAGCTCTATTCCACGCCCGCCGACGGCCTCGAGGTCGCGCGCAGGCTTGGGCTGGGCGAGCGCGGTGCCTACATGGCCGCGTTCACCTTCGGCAACGTGCACGGCGCCTACAAGCCCGGCGTGGTGAAGCTGCGCCCGAGGCTGCTGCAGGAGATCCAGCACGAGGTGGCGGACGCCGTGCGCGACGGTTCGCTGGGCGGCGGCTCGGTTTCCGGCAACGGCGACAATGCCAGCGCCCCGGATTTCCCCGACAACAAGCCGTTCGCGCTGGTGTTCCACGGCGGTTCCGGCTCCACCCGCGAGGAGATCGCGGAGGCGGTGCGCTACGGCGTGGTGAAGATGAACATCGACACCGACACGCAGTACGCCTTCACCCGCGCCATCGCCGGCCACATGTTCCGCCATTACGATTCCGTGCTCAAAGTCGACGGCGAGGTGGGCGAGAAGAAGTACTACGACCCGCGCTCGTGGGGCCGCGAGGGTGAGGACGCCATGGCCAGGCGCGTCGTCGAGGCCTGCGTCGAGCTTGGCAGCGCCGGCAAGGCCCTCAAGTAGTTCGGCTTCCGCCTCCGTGCGGCGGTTGATGCGCGTTGCGTGGATCGCTGCCTTGGGCATTAAGTAGGTGCATCGGGCGTTCAATGGATAAACGCGACCTAGCGGCGTACAAGGTCCTGTTTCTCCACAATAGGGCATATGCGAGTGGAGAAACGGGTTCTGGTGGCATACAAGGTCCGGTTTCTCCGCAATAAGACATACACGAGTGGAGAAACGTGTCCTGACGGTGGGCAAGGTCCTGTTTCTTCACGGTGACAGGGGAATGAGTGAGGAAACAGAATCTGGTGGCGTATGAGATTACGTTTTTCCACAGTGACGATTCGGAAGGCTGGGCATGGCGGACAATGGTGCGGTGGATGCCGTCGACCACCGGTCCGGCAAGTCGGCGCCAAGCCCGCCCTCACTTCGGTATAGGCGTGACGGTACGCTGATAACGGCGAAATAACGCGAATCTCGGGAGGTTACTATGCCTGGAATTGTTCTGATTGGTGCTCAATGGGGAGATGAGGGCAAAGGTAAGGCGACCGACCTCATCGGCACGAAAGTCGACTACGTCGCGCGCTTCAACGGCGGCAACAACGCGGGCCACACCGTCGTCGTCGGCGACGAGACCTACGCGCTGCACCTGCTGCCCAGCGGCGTGGTGAACCCCCACGTCACGCCGGTCATCGGCAACGGCGTCGTGGTCGACCCCGAGGTGCTTTTCGAGGAGATCGACGGCCTCGAGGCCCGCGGCGTGGACTGCTCCAAGCTGCGCGTCAGCGAGTCCGCGCAGGTCATCGCGCCCTACCATCGCGTCATCGACAAGGTGACCGAACGCTTCCTCGGCAAGCACAAGATCGGCACCACCGGCCGCGGCATCGGCCCGGCCTACGCCGACAAGATCAACCGCGTGGGCATCCGCGTTCACGACCTCTTCGACGCCGACCGACTGCGCGACAAGGTGGAGGCGAGCCTGCACCAGAAGAACCAGATGCTCGTCAAGCTTTACAACCGCCGTCCGATCGACATCGAGGAGACCACCGACGAGCTGCTGAAGCTCGGCGAACGCCTGAAGCCCTACGCCACCAACACCTCGCTGCTCCTGAACAAGGCGATCGCCGAGGGCAAGACCGTGCTCTTCGAAGGCGGCCAGGCCACGATGCTCGACATCGACCACGGCACCTATCCCTTCGTCACCTCCTCCAACCCGACCGCCGGCGGCGCCTGCACCGGCACGGGCGTCGGGCCCACCAAGATCGACCGCGTCATCGGCGTGGCCAAGGCCTACGTCACCCGCGTGGGCGAGGGCCCGTTCCCCACGGAGCTGCTGGACGATTCCGGCGAATGGCTGCGCGCGCAGGGCCACGAGTTCGGCGTGACCACCGGCCGTCCGCGCCGCTGCGGCTGGTTCGACGCCGTCGTCACCCGTTACGCCTCGCAGGTCAACGGTTTGACCGACATCGTCCTGACCAAGCTTGACGTGCTCACCGGCCTCAACGAGATTCCGATCTGCGTGGCCTACGACGTCGACAACGGCGACGGCACCCACACCCGCTACGACGACATGCCCATCGACCAGGAGGCGTTCGCCAAGGCCAAGCCCGTCTACGAGACCATGCCCGGCTGGACCGAGGACATCTCGAAGGTGCACAGGTTCGAAGACCTGCCGGCCAACACCCAGGCCTACGTCAAGCGCCTCGAGGAGATCTCCAACTGCCGCATCTCCGCCATCGGCACCGGCCCGCAGCGCGACCACATCATCGAGGTGCGCTCGCTCGTCGACTGAGCATGAGGATGCGATGATCTGATTCCGCCATAAATGGGCCGCTGGCGAGCAGTGAGCGGCTCGTTTATGGCGGGTTCTTATAATTGCGCCATTTTTGGGCTGCTGACGGATGCTCAGTGGCTTGTTTATGGCGTAATTTAACGATTGGGCGAAGATTGACAGGCGGCTGGCAGGCGGCTGTCAGATAGTCGGAAAGGACTGGCGGCAGATGGCGACGGTGGGCATATCGCGGCGCAGCAAATGGCTCGTCGCCGCGCGCGCCGTCGTCTGCGGCCTGGTCGCTGGCATCCTGGCCACCTGCTACCGCCAGGGCATCGAATACGGCACCCGTTTCGCCCGCTGGATGTATGCGCAGATCGGCGCCGATCCATGGCTGATCGCGCCGTGGGCCCTGGCGGCCGTGCTCGCCGGCCTCTTCGTGGCGTGGCTGGTCCGACTCGAGCCGATGGCCTCGGGCAGCGGCATTCCGCAGGTCGAAGGCGTGGTGCGGCTCGGACTGAACATGCGAGCGGGTGTGGTGCTTGTCGTCCGTTTCGCGGGCGGTCTGCTCTGCGGTATGTTCGGCCTTTCGCTCGGCCGCGAGGGCCCGTCGGTCCAGATCGGCGCCGCCGCCAGCCAGGGCGCCGCCCGGGCGATGAGGGGTTTCCGCAAGGGGTCGGAATCCGACGGTGCGCCGAAGTCGAGGGTATCCGTCATTCGCCGGATCCGTTCGATGGTATCCGGCCACGGCGAATCGGTCGGCGCTGATGCTGATGACGGAATCGGTGGCAAAGTTGGAGTCAAAGTTTCCGATGCGGGGTCGGTCGATTCCGATGCCGATGGGAGTCTCGATGCCCGAGCTGCTGGCGGCGATGTTTCGCATACGTATGATGTGCGCGGAAACGATGACGGAAACGAAGTCGGACAATCCGCCAGCCAAGTTGGACATAAAGAAAGCGTCGGCGCCAGCTCCAACGGCCGCGCGGGCGCGGGCGGCCCCAAAACCGCCGAGACGAACGTGCTCGTCACCGCTGGCGCCGCCGCCGGCCTTTCCGCCGCGTTCAACGCCCCGCTTTCCGGCATGATGTTCGCGCTCGAGGAGGTCCACCACAGCTTCTCGCCGGCCATCCTTCTCTCGTCAGCGGCCGCCGCGATGGGTGCCGACATCGTCTCGAAATACTGGTTCGGCCTGAAACCGGTGCTCGATTTCACGCGCCTGGCGCAGCTGAGCCTGCCGCAATATTGGTGGATGGTCCCGCTCGGCCTCGTCGCCGGTCTGGTCGGCGTCGCGATGAGCAAGCTGCTGCTCGCCTCCCAGACGCTCTTCAACAAGCTGCCGTGGTGGGCCCGCCCGGTGATCTCGCTGGCCGTCGCTCTGCCGGTCGGCGTCTTCCTGCCGCAGGTGCTGGGCGGCGGCGAAAGCCTCATCGGTTTCGCGGAACGCTCGGGCGCGCTCGGCACGAGCCTGGCGGCGCTGCTGGTCCTGCTCGCCGCCAAGATGCTCTTCACTTCCACGAGCTTCGGCAGCGGCGTGCCCGGTGGCATCTTCATGCCGATTCTCGCGGTGGGCACGTTGGCCGGTTCCGCCTGTGGCGTCGCGCTTCACGCAGTCGAGTTCAACGGCGGCCCGCTGGTTCCCGCCGACGTCATCCCGCTCTTCGCCGTCTGTGCGATGGCCGGCACACTCACCGCCTCGGTCAAGGCGCCGATGACCTCGATCCTGCTCACCGTGGAGATGAGCGGCACCCTGATGCACATGCTCCCGGTGGCCGCGTGCAGCTTCATCGCGCTGATGGTCTCCGACCTGTGCGGCGCCGACCCCATCTACGACGCCCTCCTGGCCCGCTACCTCAGCGGCCACTCCAAGAGCACTTTGTGAACCGAATGTTGGTGTAGCCTTTAGAATATGGATAATTTTGGAGATTATATCGTATTCGTTGATGAATCGGGTGACCAAAGCCTTAAGAATGCTGATTCGGATTATCCAATTTTCGTTCTTGCTTTTTGCATATTCAAGAAACGGCATTATCTTGACTATGTGCTTCCGGCTATCACTGAATTGAAATTTGATTTTTGGGGTTCGGACACTGTTATTCTTCATGAGAGGGAAATGAGAAAACGTCAGAACGCGTTTGAGATTCTTATGGATGGAGATAAGCGTGAGGTTTTCTTTGCTCGATTAAATGAGATTATGACGAATGCCCAATACGATGTCGTTTCCACAATCATTGATAAACGAACTTATAAGAGCACATGGGCGAGAACTCCTTATGATGTTGCTACGCAGTTTGGCATGGAACGTGTATTTTATGAAATGGAGGCACGTGGGCAGAGAGGACTGCGGATTCCCATAATTTTTGAAAGTCGTGGCAAAAAGGAAGATAAAGCCCTACTCGCGGCTATTCAAGGAATTAAGAATAAGACTCGTTGTAAGGGTATGCCAGAGATGTTTGATTGTGAGTGCGCTAGTAAATTTTCCAACAGTGTGGGGCTCCAATTTGCGGATATGGTTGCAAGGCCGATAGGGAATCATTATCTGCATCCAGAATCTAAGGATCGTTCTTGGCGGATACTGCAATCCAAGATCAGGGTTTCCGCGACTGGAAATATGCTTGGATATGGGATTAAAATTTTCCCGTATTGGCAGCATGAAACGAGTCACTGGAGCTTATAAAAAACAAAGTCTCGATTATTCATCGAGACTTTGCCGACCGGGAACTCCCAATCCATATCTATTATGTTATCATGCATCAGATACACGGTGTAGACGCACATTTTGGCTGGTATCCCTATAAACAGAACGCCGCGTAGAGGGGCACGCTGGTGACGTCGTTATCGACGCCGAAGTTCTTGGTCGAAAGGCGGATTGCCTGGCTCGGCTGGTATTTGGCACGGTAGACGCCAAGGCTGCGTGAGCGCACGTTGCCGGACGATTTGACCTCGATGGGCGTGGCCGAGCCCGCCGAGCTGGCCGCGCCGCTTGCGTCCGCCGCACCGTCATCGTCCAACGTGACGACGAAATCGACCTCCGCGTCGCTTTTGCTTACCCAGTAGCGAGGCGTGTGCCCGCTCGCGGTCAGCGTCTGCGGCATTTTTATCTCCAAAAAAGTGTAGAAAATACATTTTTATCTCCAAAAAAATGTAACGATTCGCATTTTTATCTCCGAAAAAGTGTAAATGGATGGTTCGGCGTCGGAGTTGCGGGATCGGAAGAGTGGTATTTGGAAGCGGTTTCGCAGATGTGTCCATTATTTGGGCGAATTGATATTATTTGCTTGATTTTAGGATGCCAAGGCTGTGCAAGGGTTGCTACGGCCGTGTCCACAAGGTCGCGTCCAGAATGACTTGTGGATTTCCGTGGTTTTTCGTGCCACGCCGGATAAAGACGCTCGAAATGGACTATGATTGGTATCACACTTTTGCAATTGCGGCTTCCGCAGCGGTGACCATCATGGTCGGTGGTTTCCGCGCGGATGTGGTTCAGGGTGGTCTCGAATGGTGTGGCTTCCGGCGCAAGTGTAGGTGGAGAGGGAAAGGACCCGGAGAATGCGTTTCTCTATGTTGGGCGATGATGATGACAAGGCCCGTGGCTCGGCGCGCAAGCCTGCCCGCAAGTTGAAGAGGCTGGCCGCCGTGGCGGCGGCGACCGCGACGCTGCTCGTGGGTGGCGTGGTGACGGCCAACGCCGACGATGCGGCGCAGAGCCAGCCGGCGGCGAGCACCAGTCAGTCCGGCCAGTCCAGCCAGACCCGTGGCGGCGGCGAAAGCCAGCCCGGCCAGGGCGGGGATCCCGCTCCTTCCGAGCCCCAATACAAGTACCTCGGCCTCACCCAGACCGTCAGCGGCGACGGCCACTCCGACCCGAACGCCCTGCAGTCCGGCGACGTGTTCCTCTATCAGTTCGACCTGAGATGCTCGGAAAGCAATTGCGTGGATGTCAAGCTCACCGACACGCTGCCCGCGCAGCTGCACGGCTTCCAGATCGTCGATCTCCGTGTGGATTCCGACCTGCGCGGCACCGTGGCGTGGAAGGAAGGCGAAACGGCTCTGGGTAGCCAGCCGGCCACGGTCGGCAACGCCACCTCGTTCGAGGTCACGCCCGGCCAGAAATTCGAGACCGCCAACGGCGTCGAGAGCGGCCTGGTCGTCAACAGGACCGGCACCGTCACCCTCAAGCTGAAGGTGCCGGAGAATTTCTCGCCCGACGATTCGCGCGCCCATGCCACGATCGCCAACTCGTCCACGCTTTCGGCCGCCAATTCCAAGCCGTGCAATGGCACTTCGCCAATCACGATGGACGTGGAGACCCTGCTCAAGGGCGCCTCCACGGCGGCCTTCGACCCGACCACGAGCCCCTATAACGCCGGTGGCGCCGAAGGCCTGAACCTCACCGTCACCAACGGCTCCAACGTCAAGGTCGACAAGCTCACCGTCCAGGTGCCGCAGGACGCCGGCGCGGCCGACAACGCGCAGCAGCTCGGTGAGTCCAATCCGTTCCGTTACTTCGATTTCGCCGGGTTCCCCGGCACGGCCACGGTGATGCCCGCCGGCGCCACGAAGGTCGAGGTCGACGCCTATGTGAAGGACGCCGGAACCGGCAAGTGGAAGTGGGTCAAGGGCACGGCCGCCAACACGTTCGCCTTGCCCGCAAGCGTCACGGCGGCCTCCAAGGTCGGCGGCCTGCGCTTCGTCTATACGGGCGCGATGAATTCCGGCGCCACGATTCCCGGCGGCGGCCATATCGCGCTCAAGCTCAAGCAGCGTGCCAGCGACCGCAACGACGCCACCAACGCGTTGTTCGCCAATCTCACCACCCCGACCACCGTCAACGCGACCACGCAGTCCAGTGTCGCCAAGGGCGCGCAGGCCAGCGATTCCGTGGCTTCCGACCCCACGTCCGTCACGCTTTCCCCGGCCGAACTGAACGTCAGCGTCAGCGAGTCCTTCGCCCCGGGCAGCCATCCCGCGGGCAACAAGGCCAAGGCCACCCTCATCGTGACCAACGGCGCGACCGGTGCAGCCGACAAGATGCAGGTCTCGGCGGGCAAGGACTTCTTCGACAACGACATCACCTTCGGCGGCTTCGACGCCATCACCTATCCCAATGGGGCGAGCGGCGGCAAGGTCGTCTATCACATGCTCGACGGCAGCGCCGACCAGACCGTGACCTTCGCCAGCGGGGCCGTGCCGGCTGCGCCGAGCGGCAAGATCAAGTCTTTCGACGTCATCTTCACCTCGACGCCGACCGACACCAACCCGAATCCGATTGCGGCGGGCGCCGGCAGTACCATCGGCTACACCGTCAAGAGCCCGCACGATTTCAGCTTCCCCAGCGGCCAGACCAGCAAGGCGTTCACCGACAAGCCCGCGGCCAAGGTCTTCGCGCACAACGGCACCAACAAGGCCGCCGACGCCGAACCCGCGACCATGACCCTGGTCAAGCCGCAGGTGAGGGTGACGGTCAACAAGACCGTCAACCCCACCTCGGCGATTCCCATGGGGCAGAAGGCCGTCGTCGCGTTGCAGGAGCACACGAGCACGAGTTCGGATTACCTGCGGCCCAGGAAACTGGTCGTGGAGGATTCGTGGGTCGCCAAGAGCCTCGATTCGTCCGGCCATGTCATGGAGGGCACGGCGAACGACAGCGATGATTTCTGGAACGCCTTCGACATCAACTCCATCCAGTCCACGCAGGTTCCCTCGAAGACCAGCCTGAAGGTCGAGGTGAAGGTCGACGGCAGCTGGGTCACGCTCGACACCAGCGCCGAGACCCCGGACAGCCATATCTACAGTCTTTCCAATGCGGATTTGGTGAGCAAGCTGAGCGCCGCTCATCCTGGTGCCACGCCGAGCGATGTGGTGGGTATCCGGTTCACACTCGAAGCGGAACCTGGTGCCACGCCGTTCAGCGGAGCCACCGCCGTCTCGCAGTATGTGTGCTTCACCGCCCGTGAGCAGAAGCGCGACGGCAGCGGTCCGACCGACGTGCTCGACAACAAGGATCAGAAGCCGACGTCCTATACCTATGGCACCACCACCAGCCTCAACGCGCAGGGCTTCACTGATGATGACCAAGCCAATCCGATCGTCTCGAACGCCGTCGACTCGGACCCGGATCCCTCCAATCCCAAGACGGCCAAGATCATCGTCTACAAGAAGGTTCCGCCGACCACCGGTGAGGACTACTATAAGGTGAACGACTGGATTGCCGCCGATTTCACCGATCCCGAGGATTCGAACAATCCCGGCTCCGCTATGGACGACATTCCCTCGCAGTCCGGCAGGACGACGACCGCGCATCTGAAGTGGGGCGTCGAGCAGAACATGAAGAACGTGACGCTCAAGCAGTCCGGTGACGTCGGACCCTACCTGGACGAGCCTGCGAGCAGCGACGCGTGGGGAACGGTGTTCGACCTGCAGAGCATCGAACCGATTGACGCTTCCGATGCCGCCGCCTACACCAACGGCTGGTACCTGAAGTACGACGTCATCACCAAGATCCGTCTCTACGATTCCGAGACGCGCCAATGGGTCGTGGCTAATCCCACGGATGGCAGCGGCCAATGGCAATCCGCGAACGGCAGCTTCAAGGGCTACACGCTCTCCGACGACGAGGCCGGCAAGATGACAGGCATCGAGTATTCGCTGAAGCCGAACGTCGCCCGGCGCGCGGCCGATCTCGCCGCGGGCGTGCCCTATACCCCCGCGGTCGGTTCGGACGAGGCGCATAGCAGCGTCGTTCCCTCGGCCGTAGGCGAGCGCGAGTTCGCCTCGACCTGGAAGATCCGCAACGTCAGGAAGGATTGCGCCGCCGACTGCCTGGTGGTCGGCAAGACGCCGAGCAACGATGTCATGCATTCACAGCCGCAGCGCGTCAGCCTGCATGCCAACTCCTTCGTGGCCGAAGACCCGGTGAATCATCCGAACACCCTCGCCTATGAGGCGGTGAACGGCAGCTCCATCAATATCAAGGACTTCGACGCGGTGGTCAAGGAGGGCGACCCGACGACATCGACGATCGTGGTGCCGCCATATGGCGCCTCGTCCACGTATCCGACGCAGTCCTACGATTTCAAGGCCCGTAACGATGCCCCGAACCGTGCCTCCTACCTGCGCCTGACCGTCCCCTCCGAGTGCGCCGATGGTAGCCTTCCCAGGTGCTATACGCCCAACACGGCGGCCGGGGCGAAGTCGGACCCGTTCACTTCGGCGAGGGTCGCCGACATGGCCAGTGGCCAGCTCGACAGTGACGACTCGACGCCGAACATGTTCAACCGGCAGGACATCACCAAGATCGAGCTCAGCTCCGATGACCCGGGCCAGGTCTCGCTCGGCGATTCCGTGGTCTACATCCTGCACTACACCCCGACCGACTACGTCAACGGCAAGGGCACCTTCCGTTCGGAGCCGATGACCGCCGCCGCGGCCAACGCGTTGACCGAGGCGCAGCTCAAGGATGTGGTCGGCGTATCGGTCACCTTCCAGAGCCCTACTCCCGACGTGACCGGAGCCACGTTGACCAACGACAACTGGGTCCACATCAAGGTGACCACGCGTGCCCGCGCCGCCGTGCGCAGCACCAACAAGCCGTTCATCCCCGATGGGCGGCACGCCGGCATGGTCACCGAGGACGAGACCCGCACTACCGCGCAGATCTATGCGCCGGCAACCTACACGCGCGGTCCCGTCGGTAAGTTCGTCCGTTCGACGGTCAGCTACAAGACCGGCGTGCTGAAGACCTCGGTCAGCGAGTCCATCGATCCCAACAACGTGCTCAAGGCCAATCCGCAGGCGCCGCAGACGGTGACGATGAATGCGGACAGCACCGACATCAGCGTGGCCTCTACGCTTTCGCCCACCAAGGTGACGCTCACCAGCTGGCCCGACGGCCAGTCGCGTGCCACGGGCGCCACCAAGACCGGTGAGTTCTGGAAGGACTTCGACTTCACCGGCCTGGCGTCCATCACCTTCCCCGACGGCGCCACCAAGGTGAAGATCGGCGTCTACGGCCCGTTCGGCGCCGGCGGTGCCATGGCGTGGAAGGACGGTTCCGACCAGGGCGCGGTGACTGCCCCGGCGACCTATGACCTGCCGGTTCCGGCCGCGCAGTATGGCCAGATCCAGGGCCTGCGGTTCGTCTTCACCAACCCTGGCGCCACCACCGGCGCGCTGAAGCTCTTCTCCTCGTCGACCGATCCCTCGTGGAGCGCGCAGGTGCAGTACAAGGTGGTCCAGCGCCAGCAGGTCCGCGGCGGCTCGCAAGAGGTCGCCTATCCGGGCGATACGTTGAACGCCGCCTCTTCCGAGGCCGAAAGCAGGATCGGCGGCGGCAATGAGGACCAGACCGCCAACGCCGACACCGCCGCGCAGATCCGCTGGAGCCTCGGCACCGCCGAACTCGCGTTGAACGAGGTCGCCAACGGCGCCAATCCCGATGTGGGCGTCGGCGACCTCGTGCCGTGGGACGTCACCATCGCCAACAGCGGCACCGGCTATATCAACATCACCACGATGACCGCGCAGGTGCCGGCGCACCTGATGTACACCGGCCAGGGCGGCTACGACGGTAGCCAGCCGCCGACGTCGTTCACCCCGGGCGAGGTGGATGAGGTCGCCGGTTCGGGCGACTTCAACACCGCGCCGAGCGTCGCCTCCGACGGCACCGCCAACACGGTGACCTTCACCTGGCAGCAGGGCAAGAACCGCATGAAGCCGGGAGAGCGGGCCGTGGTCCGCCTCTGGCTCGAGGTGGAACCCGGCGCCGTGGCCGGCAATCCCCTCACCCTGCCCGTCACCGTGCTCACCGAGCAACATCTCGACGGCACCGGCCCGGTCGCGGGCACGAGCGCGCTGGTGGATCCGGTGCTCGATGCCACCGGCACCAACACCATCGGCGCCAAGACGACCGCCTTCGTGCAGACGCAGTCCGGTGAGAAGATCTACATCGTCGAGGGCGTGAAGGGCGCCCGCTCCGGCGCGGTCAACACGATCGACTCCGCGCAGAGCTGCGCCCCGCTGCTCACGGGCCTCGATGGTCACAGCTACTACCGCGCTCCCTGCCGCGCCAACACGGCCGTCGGCGGCACCGATGACTGGGCGTTGCACATGGTCAACGCCGGCAGCACGTCGTTCAAGCAGGCACAGTTCTTCGAGCAGCTGCCCGCCAGCCACGACAAGATGATCGCGGCCAGCGGCAACGACCGCGGGTCCGGCTACCGTCCGGAGCTCACTAAGGCCCCGAAGGTCGTGGGCGCGCCCGACGGCACCACCAAGATCATCGAGGTCACCACCGCCGCGCAGGCGTGCGTGGGCACGTGGGACACCCTGCCCGGCAACAGCGCCACCCCGGCGAACGCCGCGTGCTCCGCGGATGCGTGGACCGTCGCCAGCTCCGGCACCGACTGGTCGCAGGTCACCGGCCTGCGCGTCACGCTCGACTTCACCGGCACGTCCGCCGGCGTGCTGAATCCGGGCGAGAGCGCCGACGTGGTCTACACCACCAGGAACGTGCCCCAGGGCACGGTCGGCACGCGTGCGCAGACCGATCCCTCGGTCCTCGCCTCGCTCGACCAGACGTCCGGCCCGCAGGAGGCCTGGAGCCAGTTCGGCCTGCTCTATATGGACGCGGCGGGCACCCAGTCGCCGACGGCCACCGAGAAGGTCGGCACGCGCATCGCCACCGGTTCGGTATCGGTCACCAAGAAGGTCGAGGGCGCCACCGGCTATGCCCCGGCGAGGATCAACGGCGCGGTCTCCTGTAAGGACGCCGACGGTGACCCCATGACCTTCGGCGGCCGCTCGCAGGGCCTGGTGGCCCTGAACCGCAAGGGTGATGGCACCTACGCTCCCGGCCGCATCTCGGGCATCCCGATGAGCGTGGACGCCTCCGGCAACGGTTCCACCTCCTGCGTGGTCTCCGAAGAGGGCTATACCGGCCAGTTCGGCGAGGTCAAGCGCGTGGTGGAGGTCAACGGCGATGGCAACACCTCCGACTCCGACACCATGGGCATCGAGAGCCCCGACACGCTCGACGGTGACAACAAGCCGACCAACGAGGTCGTGGACGCGCAGTCCGCCCTCATCACCAACACCTACGTCCCGCCGAGCCCGAGCAATGGCGACGGTAGCGACAGCCGCAACGGCAAGGGCCGCATGGGCTCCACCGGCGCGGCCATCGCGGCGGTCGTGGTGGTGGTCATCGTCCTGCTGGTGGCGGGCGGCGCGGTGTGGTTTATCCGCAAGCGCCACGAGAACAGGGGTTAGATGATCGATAGGTGAGTCAGGTGGTCGTCTCGCGCAGGCGGCCGCCACCCCGATCGGCGGGCGGATCCGGCAACATGGCCACAGCGGCTGTGCGACCCGGGTCCGCCCGCCGATTTGTATTTGGCCCGGGGAGTTCATGGCGGAGCGGTCATGGCGCTCACGGAACTTGATGAAATGCGTGAAAAACGTACATGGGAACAATGTCCAAAACGCTCAATTATTGGCACCGCGTTTCATGCCGTTTAGCACCGATTTTCCGCAGTTCGGATTTTAAATGTGATGCAAACGACACAAATGTGTTATCTATGGATGCACATATGTGATTGTTCCGGCAGGAAGCGTTCCGCCGCTCAAGGGGTGCGGGGAAGCGTGGCCGGGCTGGAATCCGTATCGAGAACATGAGCAGAGAGGGAATCATGAAATCGTGGAGAACAGCGGCGATCGGTCTTGCGGTCGCTTCCGCCATGGTCGTCGTCCCGGTGATGGCATCGGCTAACGAGGACGCCTCGGACGCGCCGGCGCAGCAGCAGACCACACAGACCACACAGACCGTGACGAAGACGGAGCATGCGGTGGCCTCCTCCCCGGCCGCCAGCCCGAAAGCTCAGTCCAATGACGCCGGTCGTTCGCAGTCCGCCAACAAGCCGCAGGCGCAGGGGGATCCCGACGCGAGCATGGCGCTCAAGGTGGTTGATTCGTGCCCGGTTATCATCGACCCGACGACCCAGCCGTCGGCGCTCTATTTCGACCGTGCTGATGCGACGGTGCTGCATGTGTGCCCGGGCGTGATGGTGCGCACTGGCAATAGGAGTAATTACTACTATAAGGGTGTGATTTATAATGCGGTCGAGGCGGCTAGCCCAGGTGCATCGTCGCGTATCAAGCGCGTGGTCTTCGACGACCCGGCGAACACCCATTTGGCCGGCTACGTCAGCCGTATGTTCGCAAGCTTGGAGAACGTCGTCTCGTTCGATGGCATCGGGCGGATCGACACCAGCCAGGCGACTGATATTTCTGAATTGTTCGCAGATGACGGTTCGGTGACCTCGTTGCCTATCACCTCGTGGAATACTTCAAAGGTCGGTACGGATGAAGATGGCGATGGGTCGACGGAAGGCATGTTCGCCAGTGACGGCGCATTGACCTCGCTCGACCTGCATACCGGTCCGAACGGCCAATGGGATGTTTCTCATGTGGAGTCGATGGCTTATATGTTTGAAGGCGTTTTCGATTATTATGGCGGTGGCACTTGCATCGACCACCTGAAGACTATTGATTTGCGTGGATGGGACACCAGCGCTGTCTATAGCATGGGAGAAATGTTCTATGGTCGAGGGGATCTGGCGGAAATCAAAGGCATCGACCACTGGGATGTTTCTAACTGTCTTAGCTTCGAGGGCATGTTCCGGTATGATGTTTCGTTGCAGTTAGTCGGTCTGGGTGGGTGGCACCCAATGGAGAACGATGAGTGGGCTATCAATACGGATAGCATGTTCGATGAGACGGGGATTACTGAGCTTGATTTATCGGGACTGCGTAACAGCAGCTTCTTCAGCGCGATGGAAGGGAGCTTCCCGCAGTCAGTCAGGAAAATCGTTGTCGGCCCGGACACGGTGTTCCTTCCTTATCATGATTTCAAAACTGAAATCAATGCCGGTATGAAGTGTACGGATTTTGACTACTTCAACTGCGTGGCGGACCCCGCATATACGGGGCATTGGCTGCAGCTTTCGCCTGATGACGATGGCACCGGTCTGCCGGCGTGGGTGAGCCCGTCGGACAACGGTCTGGCAAGTCTCGGATATGCATGTAGTGGCATAGGTTGTTCCGACGCAGAACTCGCTGAACGCATCACCCAATCCAACAAGCCGGGCAGCGGCGTTGGGCCGGGCACGTATCTGTGGCAGCAGTCGAAGATCGTGATCAGCTATCTGCCGAACGCTCCGAAAGACACGACGGTGTCGATGAACGGCACGCCTGGCGCGCTGATTCCGCAGCAGGTGCAGGACGCCGGCAACGCCGACAGGAGCCTGACGCCGAACGTGACGCCGAACCCGCAGGGAACGTATACGGCCGTCGGCTGGCGCGTGGCCAGCTGGAACACGAAGGCCGATGGCAGCGGCAAGACCATCAGCGTCTCCAACCCTGAAAAGGTCCACTTCCACTCTGGCGACATCACGCTGTATGCGCAGTGGGAGAGCGTCCCGGTCAATGTGAACGTGACACCGGTGCCTTCCAGCCCCAGCAATCCGAACCCGAACCCGGCTCCGAACCGCGGTCCCGCTCCGGCTCCGGCCCCTGCTCCAAGCAGCGGCCCCGCCGTGCTGGCTCTGGTTCCTTCGCCTGTGGCGGCGCAGTCGCATGACGGCGTGCAGGCCGGTCCGAAGGCGTTGCCGGGCGCTCGTAGTGGCAACGTGTGCGAGACCGCGTGGCAGGGTTCCGCTCGTGGCGGTGTGATTCCCGCGGCCGTGCGCTGCTCGACCGATGCGCAGGAGTCGGCGTTGGCACCCGCTGCCAGCCATCGTGTGGCGTCGCCGTTGCTTGCGGTCCTGCTGTTCCTGCTGTTGCTCCTGCTGCTGGCGATGCTGGTCTCGCGGCGTCAGAAGAGCATGTTCCCGGTCCGTCACGCGGCCACCGAATGGCAGTGACGTGCACACGGTGCGCCGGCCATAGGGCCTGACGCTTGAGAGAGGGGCGCATGCCGGTCTAACCGGTGTGCGCCTTTCGCTGTCGCTGGCCTGTCACCGGCGATCTCGCCAAGTGTGCTTGGTCCGGAGGCTTGCCCCATCGTGCGTCGGTTTGACCCGTACCAGTGCCGACTCGGCCGCCATCGACTCATTCCGGCGAACCCGCGCCCGCTTGGCTAGCTCCCTCCCGACGAGCCCCAATCGCGGTGGCGCTGGTTCGGTTCGGACCAGCGCCCACGATGCCTGAGGCTCCTGCTTGGTTCGCCTGGTCCTCTCTGCCTGCTTGGCCCGCTCTGCCCGCTTGGCCTCCATGGTCTGCTTGATCCGCTTAGTCCGCTTGGCCTGCTTGGTCCGCAACGGTGCCGGCTGGTCAATGTCCTTTCAATCGAGGGTGGCAGTCGGCCGGCTGACGTCCATTCGTTCGCTGGAGTCCTGCCAATTTCGTCGTGCCGCGTTCTTCTCGTATCGTCGCCGGATTCGTTCTGCCAACGCCCGCCGATTTGACCGCCGAACAGTTTTGCGCCTGTCCGAATAGTGAAACATGACCGGCAGCGCCGCCCGGCCGCGCTTATTGTGCAAGCTAACGAGCAAACGCTCGTGGGATTTTGGTAGATGCCGGAAGGAGGACGCTACGATGACCAAGCTCAATATGTCAGCACGAATTATTAGCCCGTCTTCGTTGGCGGCCTGATTTCAGCATTCAGTTTGAGCCCCGCCAATGAAGGCAGGGCGAACAAGCACAACGTCGATCAGACGAGATATCAGCTTTTCGGATTAGTCTTCGAGCCCTGCATTCACCAGCAGGGCTCATTTTGTTGTCGCGCCCCAAAAGGCCACCGTGATGGCACCAGCCTCCCGCGCATCGTTCCCTGCGAACGGTTGCGTGGCGGTGCCGATCTCCCATAGCCAACGAATAACCAGATAACTCAATAACCATAACCGAACAGACGAAACAGCTGAATTGCCGAGGGTGTCCAGGATGTCCAGAAGCATCCGGCGACGTCCAGGACGGATATCCAGAAGAAATCCAGGACATCCACAAGAAATATCCGGCGACGTCCAGGACGCGATATCCAGGACGCGGCATCCAGAAGCAATCCACGGATTCGCCCCGACCCGATCCGCTTGCCAGAGCGCGAAGCGCCAACGGCAAGGCAGGGTCAACAAGGGCGAAAGCGGTGCGGGAGAGCACCGGAGGAGAGAACATCATGACATCGGTCGACATGACTGCGAACGGCGGTGGCGCCACCAGCGCCGCGGCTCGACAGGCGAAACTCAAGGAGATGGCCCACGATTCGGTGGGCACCGTGATCGCCGCCTCGATGGTGGGCACGGCCATCGAGTTCTACGACTTCTACGCCTACGGCACCGCCTCGGCGAACTACTTCCCGAAGATCTTCTTCTCCGACAAGACCAACCCCACCGTGGCGCTCTTGGTGAGCCTGCTGACCTTCGGCATCGCCTTCGTCGCCCGCCCGCTCGGCTCGCTGGTCTTCGGCCACTTCGGCGACCGCATGGGCCGCAAGACCACGCTGGTGGTCAGCCTGATGACCATGGGCATCGCCACGTTCCTCATCGGCTGCCTGCCGACCTACAGCCAGTGGGGCCTGCTCGCGGTCTTCGTGCTCTGCCTCTGCCGCTTCATCCAAGGCATCGGCCTGGGCGGCGAATGGTCGGGCGCGGCGCTGGTCGCCACCGAGAACGCCCCGGCCAACAAGCGTGCGCTCTACGGCTCGTTCCCCGAGCTCGGCGCGCCCATCGGCTTCTTCCTCTCCAACGGCACCTACTTCCTGCTCGAATCGTTCTGCGACGAGAGCCAGATGCTCGCCTGGGGCTGGCGCGTGCCGTTCCTGCTCTCCGCCGTCCTGGTGGTGATTGGCCTGGTCGTGCGCGTCCATATGGAGGAGACCCCGATCTTCCGCCTCGCCCAGGAGCAGAAGAAGACCGTCAAGTCGCCGCTCGTCGAGGTCTTCCGCACCAGCTGGCGCCAGGTCCTGCAGGCCACCTTCATCGTCGCGGTCACCTACACCCTCTTCTACACGCTGGCCACCTGGTCGCTCGCCTGGGGCACCAAGCCCAAGGGCGAGGGCGGCGGCGGCCTCGGCTTCACCAACCGCGAGTACCTGCTGATGCTCATGGTCGCCATCTGCGTCTTCGCCGCGTTCATCGTGCTCTCGTGCGTCTACGCCGACCGCCTGGGCCGCCGCCGCGTGCTGATGTTCTCGGCCGCCGCGCTGGTCGTCTTCTCGTTCGTCTTCCCCTACCTGCTGATGGGCCACCGCAACTTCGCCCAGATCATGGTCTTCCTGTGCGTCGGCTTCGCCCTGATGGGCATCGCCTTCGGCCCGGTCGGCGCGATCCTGCCCGAGCTCTTCAGCGCCAACGTCCGCTACTCCGGCTCCGGCCTGGGGTACAACCTCGCGGCCATCGTCGGCGCGGCCTTCGTGCCCACCATCGCCACCTGGCTCTCCTCGCACTGGGGCGTGCGTTCCGTCGGGCTCTACATGGCCGTGATGGCCGTGTGCTGCCTGGTCGCCCTGCTCACCTGCAAGGAGACCAAGGACACCGACTTCACCGCCTGATGCCGAATGGCCCGCTGCCGCCGGGCGCTTTCCGCATCGGCGTCGGTCCAGTCATCGGTTTGTAGCTTTTCGATTGTGCAAAGCTACAAATCGATGACGGGGAGTCCCCTAAACATGCATTTGTAGCTTCAGACTTTTGATCGGCTACAAATGTGGTCCGTGGCGGCCGGGTGGTGGCAGCTGCGGCGGCCGAGCCCGGGTAAGCGGCAGCAAACTCAAGTTTCATAACTGAATATCGATAACTGAACAGAACAAATGTGAGGCTGGCTCGAGGTCTTGGGCGGTCCGGGACGATCCCGAAAATTGTTGTTCGATAATTGGACCATGGCGCGGCGAACGCTGTGACCCTGGTTACAATGAGCAGCTAACGGGACAAAATCCCTTGTTGACCAAGAGCCAGTTTCTAGGCCCCGGCGGGCAGTTCGCCCGATCGCGGGGAATCAATAATGAATTATGCAAGGAGTGCATATTATGGCAGCACAAATCTGGTACGAGGATGACGCGGATCTCTCGGTTCTCAACGGCAAGAAGGTCGGAATCGTCGGATACGGTTCCCAGGGTCACGCCCACGCGCTGAACCTGCGCGATTCCGGCGTGGACGTCGTCGTCGGCCTGCGGCCTACCTCCAAGTCCGTCGAATACGCCAAGGAGCAGGGACTTGAGGTCAAGTCCGTCGCCGACATGGCCAAGGTCGCGGACATCATCATGATCCTGGCTCCCGATCAGTATCAGGCTCAGATCTACCGTGACGAGATCGAGCCGAACATGAAGCCCGACGCGGCGCTCGCGTTCGCGCACGGTTTCAACATCCGTTACGGCTACATCAAGCCGGGCAAGGGCCACATGACCTTCATGGTCGCGCCGAAGGGCCCGGGCCACATCGTCCGTCGTGAGTACGCCGCGGGCCGTGGCGTGCCGGTGGTCGTCGCCTGCGAGAACGACGACAAGGGCGACGGCTGGGACATCACCCTGGCCTACGCGAAGGCCCTGGGCGCCCTGCGCGCCGGCGCCATCAAGACCACGTTCAAGGAAGAGACCGAGACCGACCTCTTCGGCGAGCAGGACGTGCTCATGGGCGGCGTCAACCACCTGGTCGAGACCGGCTTCGAGGTGCTGACCGACGCCGGCTACCAGCCGGAGATCGCCTACTTCGAGGTCTGCCACGAGCTGAAGATGCTCGTCGACCTGATGAACGAGGGCGGTCTGAACAAGGCCCGCTGGTCCTGCTCCGACACCGCGCAGTACGGCGACTTCACCTCCACGGTGATCGACGAGCATACCCGCCACAACATGGAGCATCAGCTGCAGCGCATCCAGGACGGCTCCTTCGCCAAGGAATTCATGGACGACCAGGCCGCTGGCGCCCCGCGCTTCAAGGAGCTGCAGGAGAAGTACAGCCACGAGAAGATCGAGACCGTCGGCCCGAAGCTGCGCGGCATGTTCTCCTGGCTCAAGGGCAAGGCTGCGGACGCCGACGAGAACGAGTCCTTCAACGGCTCGATCGCCCGTACGCAGGTGCAGAAGTGAGCTTGTGCTCGCGTTGAGCGGGCTCGCGTCCACGCACTTCCCGGGGCCCTAGGGGCCGGGAGGGGCGAGAGATAAGAGAGTGGCGTTGTCACTGGGTTTCGGCCCGGTGGCAACGCTTTTTGCGTGCTCTGGCGGGCGCGGAATTGTGGGGGACCGCGCGCCACGGATGGCGTTCCGGTCGATGAGGCGCTGCGTGCCGTGGACGGCGTGGAGCGCGAGGGAACGCGGCAGGATGCGGCTGGGCAGGTGGGTGTGCGAACACAGCGGGGTGTGGCTGAGCAGATGAGTGTGCTAATCCGGCGGGGCTCAGCCGAGCCAGTGAGTGTGTGAACGCGGCAGGGTGCGGCTGAGCAGGTGGGTGTGTGAACACGGCAGGGTGCGGCTGGGCAGGTGAGTGTGTGAACACGGCAGGGCGCAGCTGAGCGGGTTGGTATGCGAACATAGCGGGGCGTAGCTGAGTAGGTGAGTGTGTGAACACTTGGCTAGGCAGGTGAGTGTTCGAACGCAGCGGGGCGCAGCTGAGTCGCTGAGTGTGCGAACAGGGATGGTGTGCAGTTGGTCAGAGTGGGTCTTCAAGGAGCAGCCGGGTGGCGTTCCTGAGCTTGTGTGGTCGAGTCTCTGGAGTTTTGGGAGTACAGGGGAGTGTCGCGTGTACGCAGGTAGCTTCGCAAAATGGACGAACGGCCTCGCGGCGAGCGTGAAAGAAGTTCCTGAAAGGCCGTAGTCGGCTCGTGGGGGAGCGGCGACGGTGCTGGGGTCGTGATCCGCGACGCATAATATGTGGTCCCAATGGGGTTGGCGAGGCGGTTTCGGCATGGCGGAAGCGAAGGCGCGGCCGTCTCGATTCCCTATATGAATTATCGCTTTGTGGGTCGTTTTGCCTGGATTTTCGGCCGCAGCGTCGGTATGTATATTTATGCATAAATCGGATTAATATACAGCTATAAAAAATGGACATACCAACGTATATGTCTAGCCGAGAGGGAATGTACCTGATTTTCTGGAATTCTGACCGGTCGACGCGAGGGTGTGGAAAGCGTCATTTTTGGGCCTGGTGACGCAACCGTAACCTACGATGGCGTAACGCGGAATCTGGCGCGTTCTTGCGCGCGGTGAACATCGCCGTAACCCCTGAAATCACGCGCTTGTGAACGTGAACATCTCCGATTGTGCTTATTCGGCATTCACCGGCTCGGTGCCCATTTCGTTTGGTGAATCTCGTATTGCGTTGTATGGCGTTTTTCGGCTGTGACCGGCATAACATTTTGATAAATTTAATAAAACGTAATTTCTTCATTTAAAACACCAAAAAACCGAATAAAAATAAGGGTTTCGTGCATATTCTTGTAAAAATACGTCAAACGTTGGCCGCGCAATGATGTATCACGGCGCGCAAAAGTTGGTCTCCGATGCGCTTCGCGGAGCGATACGCTGTTCTCACATTCACCAATCAGTCAGGTAACGACCCCAACCGGTCGCGAGTGAAGAGGTAATTACTTTTGTATTAAGGATGGAAATCATGACAAGGCACAACGGAATCAGCACGAGGTTCGGTTTCAAGACAAAGGCCGCGGCGTTCGCCCGCAGGTCCCGTGTCAGGAACGCGATTTGGCTGTCCGTCATGTTCGCCTTGATCGTCGTGGTGGTGTTCGCCGCGATGAAGGCCATGAACTCCTCCACCATCATCGAGGTGCAGGGCCCGAGCACCGTCTCCGCCGTTTATATGGAGTCGGACTCCACGGTCAAGCAGTCCGCTGAGGTCGCGCCGGCGATGTACACCACGCCCAGCGCCGACGCGGTCGACGAAGCCTCCGTCACTCTCGCCGTCTGAGAGATATCAGGTGAACGTATAGCAATCCCTTTTCGCGAAAGATCCCACCGCCACAAACGGTGGGATCTTTTGTATTCGGAGCCGTGCAGGGGAGGGCGGAGGCGGCGTCATCCATGCCGCGTCAGGCGTCGAGCAGCCAGTCGAGGAGGTTGAGCTGCCTGATGCCGTCGTGGTCGCCGTTGCCGATGCGGTCCAGCGTCAGCAGGGTCTTGGGATGGTTGTCGTCGACGGCCTGCAGCGGGGCAAGCTCGCGGTCCAGCGTCGAAGGGTCGAGGACGGTCTGCGAGACCTGGAAATAATGGATGCCGGAGTCGTCGGTGGCGCAGAAGTCGATCTCCTTGTTGCCGGTCTTGCCGATCGACACGCTGCGGTATCGCCTGAGCAATTCGAGATAGACGACGTTTTCGAGGCGATGGTCGGTGTCGCCGCCGGTCTTGCCGAGGAACCAGAACCTGAACCCTGGGTCGCCCAGATAGTATTTCTGGGTGGTGCGCAGGTGGGACTTGCCCTTGAGGTCGTACCGGTCGGCGCGGAAGAGCAGGTAGTTCTCGCGCATCGCCGTGATGTATTCCTGGACGGTGTTGCGCGAGACCGCGGTGTGCTCCTGTTTCATCGTGTTGGCGATGTGGTTGACGGAGGTCAGGTTGCCGACGTTGTCCGCCAGGAACGAGGCGACCGCGTTGAACGCGGGCATGTCGAGCTTGGGCCGGCGCGCGGCGATGTCCTTCACCAGGATGGTGTTGAAGACGCCGCCGAGGTAGTCGGCGATGCTCTGCTCGTCGTCGAGGTAGGTGGTGTAGGGCAGGCCGCCGTAGGTGAGGTAGCGTTCGAACGACTGGTCGACGGCTTCGGATTCCGGACGCGTGCCGCGATACTCCGCGAACGAGAGCGGGAACATGTTTAGCTCGACGTAGCGGCCGGTCAGCAGCGTCGCTAGCTCGCTGGAGAGCAGCTTCGCGTTCGAGCCGGTGATGTAGAGGTCGGTGTCCTTGCGGATGTAGAGGGCGTCGACGGCCTTCTCGAAGTGCTCGACGTGCTGGATCTCGTCGAAGAAGACGTAGTTCATCCCCGGTTGCAGGCGCTTGGCGATGTAGTCGTAGAGCGGCTTGGCCTGCGTGGGGTAGTCCTCTTCCAGGCTTTCGAAGTTGATGGCGATGATGTTCCTAGGGTCGACGCCGGTTTGGGCAAGCCGGTCGCGGAAGATCTCGAGGATCTTGGATTTGCCGCTGCGGCGCATGCCCGTCACCACCTTGATGGGGTCCTTGGCGCGCCAGCGTTCCAGCCAGTCCAAATAATAAGGACGGTCTATCATCTTCATGCTCCAAACTTGTCAGTCTGTTGATACTTTTACCAAATAAACGATAAAGATGTCAGTCTGCTGACAACTTTAGCATAAAGATTCAAAACTTGTCAGTCTGTTGACAACTTTTACTAAGTCAATAAAAGGTGTCAGTCTGTTGATAATTCTTTTAAAAAGCTCGGAGAAGCGTCAGCAGACTGACGGATTTATTGCGACAGTCCAAAGTAATTGTTGATGTTCGGTGAACGGACGATGGTCGGTGTGCCGGTATTGTGCCAAATCGACGACGGGGAATCGCTGGCAGCTGTACGAAAAAGTAGTTTGGTTGGAGCAGAGGTGCCGGTAGCGAAGCGAGGGACGGAATGCAGGTTGATGGTGGCGGTGACGATTGGCAAGGTTGCGAGACGCAGATTGTAGGTGATGCCGGCAACCGGCAAAGCAACGGGATGCGGGGCTTGGCCGAGGGCGTGCGGAATTTGGGTGCTTCATCCGCGTTCCCGGATCCAGTGTCCGCAGACTCGGCATCTGTGGGTTTGGCGTCTTCGGCTTCGGTGTGTTCGGACTCAGTGATCCCGGTCGCGGCGTCCGCGGACCCGTCCGCCAAACAGGCCAGGCCTAAGGGCGGGCCATTGACGGTGGTGCTTGTGGCGGTATTGGCTGTGGTTCACTGTTTGTCGCTTGCGCTGGCACCTCTGGTCTGGTGGTTCCTGTTTTTCGCGAGCATGGGCCTTTTTGATGCGCTGCATCTTGAGTTGGGACAGCCGATAGACAATTTTGTATTACTGCTGCTGGCGCTTGTGGTGGTACTGATGGCGGTGGCGCCAATACTTTGGTGGATTTGGCTTATGCAGAAGCGCAACTGGTCCAAATCGCTCAATTGCGTGGTGGCGCTCGCGATCACGCTTGCCGTCAACGTTCTGATTGTTGTGGCCACGGTCGTCATCGCGGGCGTATTCGGCCGGTAACGCTGAAACCGGTGGCGATATATACGTGGCCTGACAGCCATATTCGGATTTGCGATGTATCGATGAGCTGGACGATGTGTTGGTAAAGGGTTTTCGAAAGGATGCGGGCAATGCAGTACGATAACGATCAAAGTGAGGGCGGCAATACCGAATCTCTGCCCAATGCGCAGCAATCCGAGCAGGGGCTTCCGCAGGCGCCGGCGGCGCAGTGGGCGTCGAGTGATCAGCCTTCGGTGGGTCAACTTTCAGCGGTGGACCAGTCTTCGGCGGGACTGCCGTTGGTGGCGAGCCAGCCGAAGACTGGCCAACTGCAGGCGGATTCCTGGTCGAAGTTGGGCATTGCCTCGCTGCTGTTGGGCGTCCTCACCATTGTCCTGTTCAAGGTTCCTGGGATAGGTGTGGGGTGCGGTATCGCCGCCATCGCCGCCGGCGTCGTGGCGATACGTAAGATTCGCGCTAGCCTGGGCATGCCCGTTGCCGGTCTTGTCACCGGCATCATAGGTCTGATTCTTGCGGTCATCATGGTCGTCACGCCAACCGATATGCGTGCGGCTATGGTCGAAAAAATGAAAAATCCGGCTCACGCCGGCACTTCGCAGTTCGATTCCGAGACTTTCCAACGGACGAAAGGAAAGGTGCTGAAAAACGGCGGCAGCTTCTCGGGCGGCGAGGTCAAGATCGTTTCCGCCAGGAAAGGGCCGGCGGATAATGATGGCAATCCTTCGGTAATCGTGACCTACCGGTACACCAACACGGATAAAGAGAGCCGCTGCTTCATGGAGGGCGTCTGGGCCCGGGTGTTTCAGGACGGTGTTGAGTTGGATCGGGCCAAGATCGCACACGACACTTCCGGATATGATGATTCCTCCGAGTACAGGGCCGTCCAGCGTGGCCATGGGGTGGACGTCAGCATTGCGTATCAACTGCATGATAAATCGTCGCCGGTGGATGTGGAGTTGAGTTCGAATGTGAATTTCGACGATCAGACGACAATCAAAGGGACGCTTCAATTAAGCTGATATGCGCGGCTCAGGCGTACGCGTACGCGGTCAGCGGTCGGTGGCAGTTATCGGCTAGCGGCTGCCATATGCAGCGAGTTGTTTCGTTTGGGCAATGAGGCTCTGCGTTTGACCTACCGAGCATAAAAATGTCAGTCTGCTGACAACTTTTGCGATAGATGTCGAAAAGTGTCAACAGACTGACAGAATTATTGCGACCTATTGGCGCGTCCGTCGATTACCGCTCCGTGGCGGCCGCCGCCTCCTGCTTGGCTGATGCGGTCCCCTCGGCGGCCTCGGCCTTCGCCTTCAGCACCTCGGGCCGGGCGGAGCTCACGTCCATGTCCTTGAGCGGCACGATGTGGGTGTGGTGCGTGAACTTGAAGCCGAAGTAGAGGACGGCCACGAGGATGACGCTGAAGTAGGTCGCGATCAGCTCACCCCAGTTGCCCGAGGCGAAGGCCGGCAGGTCCTGCCCGCAGATCACGATCAGGCACAGCACGATGGCCAGGATCGGGCCGAACGGGAAGAGCTTGGCGTGGTACTTGAGCTCCGAGAGCTTGTGGCCCTGCAGCTTGAACGCGTGACGGAAACGCAGGTGACTCAGCGCGATGCCCATCCACGAGATGAACCCGGTCAGGCCGGTGGCCGTGACCAGCCACATGTAGAACTTCGGTCCGAAAATGCTGCTCGAGAACGCCAGCGCCTCGATGCACAGCGTGGTGATGAGCGCCGGCAGCGGCACCCCGCGCTTGGTGGTCTTGCCGAGGAACTTCGGCGCGTAGCCGTCCTTGGCCATGCCGTAGAGCATGCGGCTGGAGGCGTAGGCGCCGGTGTTGACGGCGGACAGAATCGAGGTGAGCACGATGGCGTTCATGATGCTCGCCGCGCCCGCCAGGCCGGCCTTCTCGAAGACGATGGTGAACGGCGACATCGCCACGTTGGTGTCGGAGGCGCCCAGCAGGTTCGGGTCGGTGTAGGGGATGATGGCCGCGATCACGAAGATCGAGAGCAGGTAGAAGAGGATGATGCGCCAGAAGACGTTGTTGACGGCCTTCGGCACCGCCTGGCTCGGGTCCTCGGACTCGCCGGCGGTCACGCCCACCACCTCGGTGCCCTGGAACGAATAGCCGGCGATGAGGAAGACGCCCATGATCGCGGGCAGGCCGCCGATGAACGGACCGCCCTTGTAGGTGAAGTTCTTGAAGCCGATGGCCGGCTGGAACATGATGCCGCAGATCATCAGCAGGCCGATGACGATGAAGACGATGATGGTGACCACCTTGATCAGCGCCAGCCAGAACTCGGTCTCGCCGAACGCGGAGACCACGAAGGCGTTGAGACAGAGGATGATGACGAGCATCGTCAGGCTCCATACCCAGCCCGGCGATTTCGGGAACCAGTACTGCATCAGCAGCGCCGCGGTCGAGATGTCGGTGGCGCCGGCGATCGCCCAGTTGAGCCAGTAGTCCCAGCCCATCGCGAAGCCCAGAGCGGGGTCGACGTATTTGGAGCTGTAGACCGCGAACGAGCCGGAGACCGGCATGTTGGTGGCGAGCTCGCCGAGGCTGGTCATCAGGAAGTAGATCATGACGCCCATGGCCGCGTAGGCGACGAGTCCGCCGCCGGGGCCGGCCTGCGCGATGGTGCCGCCGGAGGTCATGAAGAGGCCCGTGCCGATGCAGCCGCCGAGCGCAATCATCGAGATGTGGCGGGTCTTGAGCTTGCGGACCACGCCGCCCGCGCCCTTGCCGCGCTTGCCGTTGCCGCTGTTGCCGCCGGAACCCGTGCCGGGGGAGCCGCCCGCGTGTGTGTCTGTGTTGTTGGTCGCGCCCTTGCCGATTGCGTTCGCCGCGCTGCCGCCGGTTGCGGTTGTGCCGCCCGCCGCCATTGACGTGGTCTCGCTCGATGTGCCTGTTATTGTGCCCGACTGGCTGGTCATGTGGCGCTCCTCTTTCACGGGATTCCCTGCTCGTGTTGCGGTCACCGTCCGCCTGCTTGCTTGCGCGGTGCGATGCCCTATATGTGGTTATGTTGTCTGCCGAGAAAATCGACGGTGTGCTGCTTGACCGTGGATTGGGCGGAGAGGCCGTTGCCTGCGAATTTCCTTGACTCGACGAAAGTGTAAGTCCGTCGCCGGATATCCGTCCCGCCGGTGTCACGATGTGGCTGCCCGGCCGTGGCGTTCCTTATATACCTTTATATATGCATGTATAAATATCCATATATAAAGGTGCGTCTGTGCCGGGCCCGCACCTACTTGCGCGAGACGAGCTGGTAGGCGACCAGAAGCGTGGCGACCCAGATCGGGCCGACGACCACGGCGATGCGGTAGCTGGGCGAGAAGCACATCAGCACGATCACGAACGCCATGAACGCCAGCACCGCCCACGGCATGACGCGGTGCAGCGGCAGCTTGAAGGCGATGCGGTCGAGCGCCTCGCGGCCGTGCAGCCCGGCGAGCAGGTTCGGCCCACGCCCGGCGGCGACGGCCTTGCGGAACTTCATCTCGGTGACGAGCACCATGCCCCAGTTGATGAGCGCCGAGATCGTGGCGATGCTCATCAGGTAGTTGAACGCGAACTCCGGCCAGAGGAAGACGACCACGACGGCGATGACGGTGACCGCGGCCGAGGTGAGCACGCCGTTGGCCGGCACGCCGCGCGAGTTGAGGCGGCCCAGGTAGCGTGGCGCGTTGCCCTGCTGCGCCAGGGAGTAGAGCATGCGCGAGTTGGAGTAGAGCGCCGAATTGTAGACGCTCATCACCGCGGTCAGGCAGATGAAGTTGAGGATGCCGGCCGCCGCGTGCACGCCCACCGAGTCGAAGATCTGCACGAACGGGCTGGACTTGCCGTCGATGGTGTTCCACGGCACCACGGCCATGATGACGCCGAGCGAGAAGATATAGAAGACCAGGATGCGCGCGATGATGCCGTTGGTGGCCTTGGGGATGGTGCGGCGCGGGTCCTCGGCCTCGCCAGCGGTGATGCCGATGAGCTCGGTGCCGCCGAAGCTGAACATCACCACGCACAGCGCCATCAGCAGGCCCGTCCACTGCCCGTCGGGGCCTGGGGCGTGCGTCATCAGGCCGTGGGGCAGGAAGCCGCCGCCCACGTTGAACCAGTTGGCGAACGAGGCGCGGATGCCCGAGGCGGTGGGCAGGTTGAGCACGATGACCGCCAGGCCGCCGAGGATCATCGCCACCACCGCGAGGATCTTGATGAGGGCGAACCAGAATTCGAACTCGCCGAATTTCGAGACGCCGAGCAGGTTGGCCGCCGTGATCACCACGAGGAAGACGGCCGCCGAGACCCACGCCGGGATCGCCGGGAACCAGTAGTTGACGAAGGAGCCGACCACCGACAGCTCGACCATCGAGACGAGGATGTAGTTGAACCAGTAGTTCCAGCCGGAGACGAAGCCCGCGCGCTTCGACCAGTATTGCGTGGCGTAGTAGCTGAAGGCGCCGGCGTTCGGATCCTCCACGCTCATCTCGCTCATCGCGCGCACGATCATGAAGATGGCCACACCGCCGATGAGGTAGGCGAGCAGGATGCTGGGGCCGGCCAGCGAGATCGATTCGCTGGAGCCGTAGAAGAGGCCGGTGCCGATCGCGCCGCCCAGCGAGATGAGCTGGATGTGGCGGTTCTTCAGCGAGCGTTGCAGGGTTGGCTTCTTGGGGGTTAGCGCGGGTGTGGGAGTGGTTGCGGATGTGCCTGCCTGCCCGTTTGCTGATGTGGATGTGGGCGCGTTTGCGGGCGCTCTTGTGGAGCCGTTTACGAGTATGGGCTCGTTTGCGGCTGCTTGTCCGTTTGCGGATGTGGGTGTGCCTGCCTGTCCGTTTGCTGATACGGATATGGGTGCGCTTGTGGTCGCGGGCATGTTTTCTGCGCGCGCCCGGTCGTCGTGATTGCTCATATTCGCTCCCCCTACCGCCATCTCCTGCGGATCGGTGGCGATGCATCGGGAAACGAGCGATGTCAGCATTTTATGTCACCGGGGTGTCATTGCCGCCGATCCGCTCAGCCGTCCCGCGCCCGCCGCGTCCACGATATGTGCCGGCGATGTGGGGATGTCTGGGAACATGGCGTACTCTATCTCTATTATGACTGAAAACAGGGGAACGCAGGGCGCCGCCGTCGGGGCGCAGGGCAATGGCCACAGCACGACGCCGGAGATGGGTGGCGCGAGCGGCAGCGGCACCAACGCCACGAGCGCCACCACCGCTGGCAAGGGCACCGCCGGCAACGAGCTCGAGCGCGGCCTCAACAACCGCCACGTCCAGTTCATCGCCATCGGCGGCACCATCGGCACCGGCCTCTTCCTCGGCTCCGGCAAGTCGATCGCGTTCACCGGCCCCAGCATCATCCTGGTCTATATCGTCGTCGGCCTGATCATGTTCCTGCTGATGCGCGCCATCGGCGAGCTGATGTACCACGACCCCGACCAGCACACCTTCATCAACTTCATCGGCCGCTACCTCGGCGCGGGCTGGGGCCACTTCGCCGGCTGGACCTACTGGATCGTCCTCATCCTCATGGGCCTGAGCGAGATCACCGCCGTCGGCACCTATTTCGTCACCTTCTTCGACACCTTCGGCTACGACCTGCGCGCCTGGCAGCCGCTCATCGAGGTCTGCTTCCTCGCGGCGCTCGCGGTCATCAACCTGGTGGCGGTCAAGGCGTTTGGCGAGACGGAGTTCTGGTTCTCGATGATCAAGATCACGCTCATCGCCGGCCTCATCGTCACGGCGGTGGTCATGGTCATCGTCAACTTCCACTACCCGGCCGTCCAGGTCCACGGCGTCGACCACATCAGCCCCGCCGGCCACGCGGGCCTCGGCAACATCTTCAACGGCCTCACCCTGGCGCCCAACGGCTGGCTCGCCTTCCTCATGGCCTTCCAGATGGTCTTCTTCTCCTATGAGATGATCGAGTTCGTGGGCGTCACCGTCTCCGAGACGAAGAACCCGCGCAAGGTGCTGCCGAAGGCGATCAACGAGATCATCGTGCGCATCCTCATCTTCTACGTGGGCGCGCTCATCGCCATCATGCTCATCGTGCCGTGGCAGTCGTTCAAACCCAACCGCGACGGCTCCTTCGCCTCCCCGTTCATCATGGTCTTCCAGTACGCGGGCCTGAAATGGGCCTCGGCGCTCGTCTTCTTCGTGGTCATCACCGCCGCGTCCTCGGCGCTCAACTCGCTGCTCTACTCCGCCGGCCGCCACCTCTTCCAGCTCTCCGAGGTCTCCAAGTCGCGCACGCTGCGCAAGCTCGGCGTCGTCTCGAAGAACAAGGTGCCCGCCCGCGCCATCATTGTCTCGGCCTGCTTCATCCTCCTGTCGCCGGTCATCAACGCGATTCCGCAGGTCTCCAGCGCCTTCGTGCTCTTCGCCTCCGCGTCCAGCGCCGCCATCATCTTCATCTACGTGCTCACGATGCTGGCCCACCAGCGCTACCGCCGTTCCGCCGACTTCGAGTCGACCGGCTTCCTGATGCCCGCCTACAAGTTCACCGGCGCGCTCACCATCGCCTTCTTCGTGTTCATCTACGCCACCCTCTTCCTCTCGGTCGACACCCGTGGCTCGGCCGTCGCGGGGCTGGTGTGGCTGGCGATCTTCGGCGCCTATAGCCTGATCAGCCATCGTGGAAAGGACACCGTCGAGCTCAAGGGCTGACGCGTTGTGTGACAACGGTTGTAAACGTACGACTAGTCATCGGTTCGAGAATCGCACAAGCTCAAATTGTGCAGTACCAGTGATAATATATATTGCAATGCGTTAGGTGAAACGAGAAGTTCATTTTGCGCGAATGTGTTTCATTTTTATGTCATACGGCATATTTGTCCGACAAATTGCCATATACTGATTGACGTAAAGATGTGAATAACCGAATTGCAATGGAGGAAAGCAAGATGGCTGAGATTAAGCAGGTGCAGCATGGTACCCGTGAACGCCGTGAGAGGACTTGGTGCGTGCGCGCCACGGCCGAGCTTGGAGACTGGGTGCTTTCCGGTGCTGCCGCTGAGGAAGTTCGTCCTTCCACGCTGATCCGCGAGGCCGTGCGTGAGTATCTCGACGCTCATCACGCCGATGCCCGTCCGGTTCGCGCGACGGCCTGAAACCAGGTTTTTAGGCGCGCTTCGTAGTCCCATGGGATAAGTGGGTCCGAAAGGGAAGCGTCGCCGACAATACGACAAGGAACGCGACGATCGCAGCGATGCGGTTGCCGCGTTTTCGCATGCCCATATGGGTTTCGCGTGTCTGCGCGGGTCCCGTGCCCATGGCCGGCAAAGCTGTCGGTGTTCGTCTTGGGCTGAGTGCATCTGCTATATTTACAGGTATCAATAAATACTTACACTATAAGATATTTTGGGTGTCTGAAGACTGGGTGATGGGAACGAGGTGCGGCATGGGGTTCGAGCAGGAGGCGTTGCGCGATCTGAGCTGGAGCGTGGCGAACAGCAAATCCGTGCTGTGGGACGAATTGGACCGTTCGAAGCGTGGCGAGCCGTTCGTGCTGCGTCAGCTGCTGCGGCACGGCACCGCCACGCCCACCCAGCTCGCCGTGGCGCTGCACGCCAGCTCGGGCCGCATCTCCGCGCTGCTCAAGGCCTTGGAGGCCAAGGGGCTCGTCTCGCGGCAGATCGACGAGAAGGACCGGCGCAACATCCTCGTGACACTCACCGACGCCGGTCGGGAGCAGGCCACCAATGACCAGGGCAAGATCAATTCGGCGGTGTGCTGGATCTTCTCGCAGATGGGGGAGCGGCGCACCCGCGAGTTCGTGGACCTGGCCGAGGAGTTCGTCGTCTACCTCACCCTGTGCAAGCCCGGCGAGGAGCGGCCCGCGCCCGATGAGGTGTCGCAGGCGTTCAAGGACCGCAATGAGCGGCATCGGGCATGGCTCGAGTCGGGCGGCAAGGCCGTGCGCGGGCCGCATAAGGACGAGCCGAAGCAGACCGATGCGAAGGTCGGCGCGAAGGCGGATTCGAAGGCCGGTGCGAAGGCTTGAGGCGAGGATTCGCGGCGCCTGGTGTGAAAACTTGAGGTGGGGGCGTTCGTGGCGTTTGGTGCATGCTATCCGGCATGTGTGGTCTGCTGCCTGTCCGGTGCCTGATGTGCGTGGGGCCGGTATATGGGTTGCCTGGTGCGCGTAAACCGGGGTGGGTCGTCTGGTGTGTGGCCTGATGCCTGATGCGGGGTGTTCGTCTGACGTGGCTTGCCTGGTGCGCGTGGCTTGAGGCGAGTCGTTTGATGCGTCCCTCTGGCGTGGCTCGATATCGGATTCGGGCTTGTCGCTTGGCCCGTGCGTTCTGCCGGAAACCTTCCGATGCATAGCGCCAATCGCGGCTGCCAACCCGGTTCAAGCGCAAAGCGAAATTCAGATGAAGCGTAGAGGTTGAGTGTAAGGTAACGCTCAGCCAACGAAATATCTAACACTGTAAGTAATGTATGGGTAGTCGACAATTCGTCGTCCATCCCAAGGAAGTATGAAAGGGGATCCATGCTTCGCATCAGCAAATACCTCTCCAAGACGGAGATCGGCCAGATGCTGCTGAGCCTCGCGTTCATCGCCGGCCAGGTCTTCTTCGACCTGAAATTGCCGGACTACATGTCCAAGGTCACGGCGCTGGTCGAGACCAAGGGCAGCGCCATGGCCGATATCTGGAAAGAGGGCGGCAAGATGCTGCTCGTCTCGCTCGGCTCCGTGGTCTGCGCCGTCATCGTCGGCTACCTCATGGCCCGGGTTGGCGCCTCGTTCAGCCAGCGTCTGCGCTCGCTCGAGTTCCGCAAGGTCGAGTCCTTCGGGCCGGCCGAGATGAACAGGTTCTCCACCGCCTCGCTGATCACCCGCTCCACCAACGACATCACCCAGATCCAGATGTTCATCACCATGGGCGTACTGCTGGTCTTCCGCGCGCCGATCATGGCCGTGTGGGCGGTCTGCAAGATCGTGGGCAAGGGCTTCCAGTGGACGCTCGCGACGGCCATCGCCACCGTGGTGATGCTCGCGTTCGTGCTCATCATCATGGCCATGGTCATGCCGAAGTTCCGCTCGATGCAGCGCCTGACCGACAACATCAACGCCGTGGCCCGCGAGAACCTGACCGGCCTGCGTGTGGTCCGCGCCTACAACGCCGAGGACTACCAGGAGGCCAAATTCGCCCGCGTCAACGACGAGCTGACCAACACCCAGCTCTTCACCACCCGCACCATGGGCGCGATGATTCCGGTGATGTCCAGCGTGATGAACGGCCTCGGCCTCGCCATCTACTGGATCGGCGCCTACCTCATCAAGGACGCCGCGCTGCCGGGCGACCGCCTGACCTACTTCTCGAACATGGTCGTCTTTTCCAGCTACGCGATGCAGGTCATCATGGCCTTCCTGCTGCTGAGCATGGTCTTCGTGCTCTGGCCGCGCGCCGACGTCTCCGCCCAGCGCGTCATGGAGGTGCTCAACACCGAGCCGTCCGTCAAGTCCGGCGAGCTGAGGGAAGGCAAGCCCGGCGAGGAAGGCACCGTGGAGTTCCGCAACGTCGGCTTCGCCTACCCGGGCACCCGCGACGAGATGCTGCGCGGCGTCAGCTTCACCGCGCGCAAGGGCGAGACGGTCGCCTTCATCGGCTCCACCGGCTCCGGCAAATCGACCCTGGTCAACCTGGTGCTGCGCTTCTACGACGCCACCGAGGGCGAGGTGCTGATCGACGGCGTCGACGTGCGCGACTACGACATCAAGGCGCTGCGCGACAAGATCGGCTACGTGCCGCAGGAATCCGTGATGTTCAAGGGCACCGTGGCGTCCAACGTCAGCTACGGCGACCGGGCCGGCGAGTCCGGAGACGTCGAGGTGGCCGACACCTCCACCGCCAAGGGCCGCAAGCGCGAGCTGGAGCTGATCGCCAGCGAAGGGGAGCGCGACGAGCTGAGCGACGAGCAGAAGGCGGGCGTGCGCGCCGCCAGCGAGGTGGCGCAGGCCAGCGAATTCGTCGAGCGCATGGACGGTGGCTACGATTCGCCCATCGCCCAGGGCGGCTCCAACGTCTCCGGCGGCCAGAAGCAGCGACTCTCCATCGCCCGCGCCGTCTACCGCCAGCCCGAGATCATGGTCTTCGACGACTCGTTCAGCGCCCTCGACTTCAAGACCGACCGCAAGGTGCGCGACGCCCTGAAGCAGCACGCGGCCGGGGCCACCAAGCTCATCGTCGCCCAGCGCGTCGGCACCATCATGGACGCCGACCGGATCGTCGTGCTCGACGACGGCAAGGTCGTCGGCCAGGGCAGCCATCAGGAGTTGCTCGAGAACTGCGAGGTCTACAAGGAGATCGCCGCCTCGCAGCTGAGCCCGGACGAGCTGGCCGCGTGAGTGACGCACACACTAACTCAAGAATTAAAAAAAGAGGGGCGGAATTCCGCGGAAGATTTTTTGATTCTCCAGTTAGTGTGTGCGTGAATTCGGAAAACAATCTTTAAAAGGAAGAAAACATGCCAAGAATGAGGGGGCCGGTCGAGAAGCCGGCCGATTTCGGCGGGGTGATGCTCAAGCTGGTGCGGTACTGCAGGAAGTACCTGCCCGCCATCGTCGCCGCGCTGGTCCTGGGCGCCGCCGGCACCATCTGCCAGATCATCGGGCCCGACCAGCTCAAGAACATGACCAACGCCATCGCCAAGGGCCTGCCCTCCATGGTGCACGGCATGCCCGTGATGGGTGCGGTCGACATGGGCGAGGTCACGCGCATCGCGTGGCTGCTCGTCGGCCTCTACGTGGGCTACGCGGTGTTGGGCTACATCCAGCAGTGGATGATGTCCACCGTCACCCAGCGCGTCGGCCAGGGCCTGCGCCGCTCGATCAGCGACAAGATCAACAGGCTGCCGCTCAAGTACTTCGACAAGACCAGCTACGGCGACGTGCTCTCGCGCATCACCAACGACGTCGACGCCATCGGCCAGACGCTCGGCCAGTCGTTGGGCATGCTGATCACCTCGGTCACGCTGTTCTTCGGCTCGCTAATCATGATGTTCTACAACAACGTCATCATGACCCTGTGCGCCATCGTGGTCTCGCTGCTCGGCATCGTGGTGATGATGCTCATCATGAAGTACTCGCAGAAGTACTTCGCCCGCCAGCAGATCGCGCTCGGCGACGTCAACGGCCACGTCGAGGAGATGTACGCCGGCCACGTCGTCGTCAAGGCCTACAACGGCGAGGCCGACTCCATCCGCAAGTTCGAGAAGTACAACAACGACCTCTACGATTCCGCGTGGAAGAGCCAGTTCCTCTCCGGCCTGATGGGCCCGATGATGAACATGATCGGCAACCTGAGCTTCGTGGCCGTCTGCATCGTGGGCGGGGCGCTCGCCATCGACGGCAAGATTGAGTTCGGCGTCATCGTGGCGTTCATGATGTACGTGCGCCTCTTCACCCAGCCGCTCTCGCAGTTCGCGCAGGCCTTCCAGAACCTGCAGCGCTGCGCCGCCGCCTCCGAACGCGTCTTCGGTTTCCTTGAGGAGCCCGAGATGAGCGACGAGTCCGCCAAGCCCGCGCTCTTGGGCCGCGACCCGAAGACCGGCAAGGCGACGCGCGTGCGTGGCGACGTGGAGTTCAAGGACGTCAACTTCGGCTACGAGCCCGGCAAGACGATCATCCACGACTTCTCCGCGAGCGTCAAGGCCGGGCAGAAGGTCGCCATCGTCGGCCCGACCGGCGCCGGCAAGTCCACCATGGTGAACCTGCTGATGCGCTTCTACGACATCGACGGCGGCTCCATGACCATCGACGGCATCGACACCTCCACCGTCCCGCGTGCCAACGTGCACGAGCAGTTCTCGATGGTGCTGCAGGACACCTGGGTCTTCCACGGCACCGTGCGCGAGAACGTGGCCTACGCCAAGAAGGGCGTCACCGACGAGCAGATCGAGGAGGCGTGCAAGGCCGTCGGGCTCGACCATTACGTGCGCTCGCTGCCCCAGGGCTACGACACCGTGCTCGACGACAAGTCCTCGCTTTCGGCCGGCCAGCGACAGCTGCTGACGATCGCCCGCGCGATGGTGCAGGACGCGCCGATCCTGATCCTGGACGAGGCCACCTCGTCGGTCGACACCCGCACCGAAGAGCTCATCCAGAAGGCCATGGACGCGCTGACCGTGGGCCGTACGAGCTTCGTGATCGCGCACCGTCTCTCGACCATCCGCAACGCCGACATGATCCTCGTGATGAACCACGGCGACATCGTCGAGCGCGGCACCCACGACGAGCTGCTGGCCAAGGGCGGCTTCTACGCCGACCTCTACAACAGCCAGTTCTCCACGCTCGTGGCCTGATCCGGACTGGCCTGGTCTGGCCCAGGGCTTGAGGCGAGGGCCAGGGTCCGGGGCCTGAGACGCCGGAGATGATGATGGCCGTCGCAACTTTCGCGGTTGCGGCGGCCATCGTCGTATATGGAAATAGGGTATTATCGCCTGCGAAACCCTTGATAGGATTGCCGCGCACCTCCCGCCCTAGATGAGCTTGGTGCGCTCGATCTGGCCGGTGAACCATCGGTTGAATTTCGAGGGCTTGGGCATGAGCAGCCCGATGACGAGCATCACCGCCGCATAGACGAGCACGATACCCATCTGGATCCAGAAGTCGCCTTGGTAAATGCCGGCGATGGCGGCGCGCATGGCCTGGATGGAATGCGTGGCCGGCAGCAGCGGGTTGATCACGCGGATGAAGCTCGGCAGCACCTGCGGCGGGTAGGTGCCCGACGAGCCCGAGATCTGCATGACCAGCACGATGACCGTCAGCGCCTTGCCGATGGTGCCGAAGCAGGCCACCAGCGTATAGATCACGATGGCGTAGACCAGCCCGGAGACCCAGCCGGAGAGCATGAAGAGCAGCGGGTGCACTACGTGGACGCGCAGGAACAGCAGGGTGCCGAGGCATGAGAAGGTGCTCTGCAGCAGCGAGATGAGCATGAACACCCCGAGGCGGCCGAGGAAGAGCTCGTGCGGCTTCGGCTCCTCGAACAGGCGGCCGGCCTGGTCGATGGGGATGCTTTCGGTCTGCTCGTGGTCTGCGCTATTGGCAGCCGTCACGGTCTTGTCGGTCTTGGATGTCTTGTCGGACGCCACATCGTCGCCACCGTCCACCACCGGAATATCCATGGTATCGGCGAGGTCGCGGTCGCCCGTTGCCGTCTTCGCAGTCATTGCCGTGGCCGTGGTCGTTTCCGTATTCGATACGACCGCGCCCTTGGTTGCTTCGCCCGTAGCCGCCGAGTCCGGTGCGTCTGCCGCATCCTCGGTCGCGCCCGCGCTCGTGCCCACAGCCGTCGCCGCGACCGCACCATCTCTGCCGCTTCGAAGGCCGCCGTTCCTCCTGCGCCGCCGCGCCCAGCTCCACCCGGCCTTCGCCTCGCCGAGCCTGCGCCGGATGGCCGGGGAGACGTCGGTCTTGATGGCCAGCGCCATCAGCAGCGAGCCGACCCACAGCGGGATGAAGGTGTAGAACGGCGTGAGCGAGGTGCCGAAGTTCTCCACCGGGAAGACGGCGTTGCGGTGCAGCTGCACGGGCGCGGCCAGGGCCCCCGCGAGCTGGTCGGAATCGCCGGAAAGCAGCTTGCGCACCTTCGCCATGTCGTTGGTGTCGAGCGCCTTGGAGAGCTCGTGGCTGAACGTGGTCAGCCGCTTGCTCGCCCGCGTCAGAGAGTCGGCCGTGCCGTCGAGGGTCTGCTTGGCGCCGTCGAGCTTCCCGCCGATCTTGCCGGTGGCGTCGCCCAGCGCCGAGACGCTGCCCTTGAGCGTGGCGTCGGTGGTGTCGATCGAGCCCGAGATGCCCGCCAGCGACTGGGAGATCTGGGCGATATGCGGTTTCAGCGTCTGCTCGAAGCTCTGGTTGAGCCCGTCGATCGAAGTCTTGGACTGGTTGGCGAGGCTGACGATCTGCTCGCGCTGCGCCTCGGCGTCGGCGGTGTGCTGGTCGAGCTTGGTGGCGGCGTCGTTCAGCGCGTTCTGCAGCGACTTCTGCTGGGCGATGAGATCGTCGAGCGTGGCGAGGATGTCGTTCAGGTTGGGCGTCGAGCCTCCCGCCGCGGCCAGCGAGTCGCGGATGGACTGGTACTGCGCCGCCTGATCGCCGATGAGCCCGGCCTGCGTGCGCATGGTCGCCGAGACGTCGGCGGAGGACCTGCCCGCGCTGGTGAACGCGTGGTCGATGTCCGTGCCGATGGCCGCGTTGCCGGCGCTGCTGGCCTTGAGCGCCTTGAGCAGCGTGTCGACCGAGGTGTCCAGCGCCCCGGAGACGTCGTGCACGCTCTTGCCCGCCTGTCTCATCTGCCGCAGCGACTTGCCCGCGTCCGCCGAGGTGCTGCGCAGAAGCTTGTCGGAGCTGGAAAGCAGAGTCTGCGAGGAGGCGAGCAGCCCGCTGTAGACGCCCACGTTGGTGGCGGCGTCGTCGAGCTGGGCGGCGAGGTCGGCCACGTTGCCGTTGAAGGTGCCGATGCGCTGCCGGGCGTCCGGTGAATCCAGCTGCTTGGAGAGCCCGCCGGCCACGTCGAGCGCGGTGGTGGTGATGGTCCTGGCGAAGGTCTCGTTGACCTCCTTGCTGATCTCGTCGGCGCCCTGCCCGGTCACCTTCGAGGCCACGGCGTTCTTCTTCTCGTTGGTGTAATAGGTGAGCGTGGCGTGCTTGGCGTCCTTGGAGAAGAACGTCATCATGTCACGGCTGAAATGCTTGGGGATGACCACGGCCGCGTAGTATTTGCCGGACTTGGTGCCCTCGATGGCCTGGTCCTTGGTGGTGAAGGTCCAGTCGAGCTGGCTGTTGGCGCGCAGCTGGCTGATTACCTGGTCGCCCAACCGCATCTTGACGGGCACGAGGTCGCCGGAATAGCCCTCGTCCACGCTTGCCACGGCGAACTTGAGGTTCTTGCTGTTGCCGAACGGATCCCAGCTCGCCGTCACGTTGAACCATGTGAACAGCGCGGGGATGACCACCAGCCCGATGAGGATGATGATCGAGATGACGTTGCCGGTGATGCGTCGCACGTCGCCGGTGAAGAGTTTCCATATCGTGCTCATCGCGCCTTGCCTCCCCGCTGGTCCTCGTGCAGCAGCGTCCGCACGGCGTCGTCGTCAAGATTGCCCAGCTGCACCTGCCGGGCCAGGCTGTCGCGGATCGCCTCCACCGCCACCAGGAAGATGATCGTGGCCAGGAACCAGATGAGCCAGGCGGCCAGCGCCACCACGCGCGTGCCGTTCGTCAGCGAGAAGATGACCCCCATCGCCACCGGCACCGCGATGCCGAAGGCCAGCGTGCCGCGCATGATCTTGGGGTAGAGCAGGGCGAATTTGTGCGCGCGCCGCTCGATGGCCGCCCGGTATTCCGCCTTGTTGGCCAGCAGGCTCAGCGCCTGCGTGACCCGGTATTGGCGCGGTTTATGCAGCGACGGCTCGTTGACGAAGATGTCGGTGGCCCCCAGCTGCCGGTCGACCAGCTGGCGCAGCGCGCCCATATGCGGCCGGACCACCAGCCCGAGCACGAAGAAGAGCACCGCGAAGACCATCAGCTTGGCCATGTTGACCAGCCAGTCGGCGCGGTAGAAGCCGGCGATGGTCTCGCGCAGCGCGTTGATCGAGTAGGTGAACGGGAAGAAGGGGTAGAGTAGGCGGAAGAACTTCGGCATCATCTCGATGGGGTACATGCCCGACGAGCCGGGGATCTGGATGATCACCAGCCCCACGCACAGCGCCTTGCCCACGTGCATGAACGAGGTGGAGAGCGAGTAGGTGATGCTCACGTAGACCATCGAGGCGAGCACGGCGGTGACGAGGAAGACGGGCACGTTGTGGCACTGCACCCCGATCACCAGCTCGCCCAGCACGGTCACGATGGCCTGCAGCGCGGCGATGATCGCGAAAAGCGCCCAGCGGCCCCAGTATCGCTGACCGGGCGTCGGCCGCGGGCTGACGCCCTTGAGGCCGCGCAGGCCCACGCTCTCGAGGTCGTCGTCATCCACGTCGAGCTTCATCAGCACCACGAGCATGAACGCGCCGACCCACAGCGTCAGGTTCGTGAAGAGCGGCGCCATCCCCGAGCCGTAGGTCTTGACCGGGTAGACCACCTTGGTGTCGAGCACGGTGGGGGAGAGCATGAAGTCGGCGATCTTCGTGGCGTCGAGCTTGCCGCTGCCGCCGATGGCCTTCGCCAGCGCGCCGTCCCCGTCCAGCGCGGACGAGCCGGAGAGCGCGGAGATGTCGGTGGTGATCGTGGCCAGCTGGCCCTGCAGGTTGGCCAGGCCCTTGTCGGTGCCCTTGAGCGCCTTCGACGCGGTGGCGCACGCCTGGTCGAGCTGGTCGAGCACCAGGCCGGACTGGTTGACCAGCGAGCCCTGCGAGGTGAGGTCGGCGCTGGAGGTGGCCGCGAATCCGGCGAGGCCGGTCAGCCCGCTGTTGAGCTGGGGCAGGGCGTCGGAGGCCAGCGATTTGCGGGCCTGCGCGGAGTTGGAGAGCGCGGTCTGGGTCGCCTTGTCGATGCCGTTGGCCGCCGAGACCGTGCTCGAGACGGTCGCACCGAGGTTCGGGCTGGAATTGAGATCGCTGAGCGAGTCGATCGATTCGGCCAGGCGCTGGTTCTGCTGGCGCAGGTTGGCGACGGCCGCCGCGCTGCCGGGCGCGCCCGAGGCGTCGAGCGCGTCGATGAGCCGGCCGGTGGCGCGGTTGATCTGCTTGGCGGTGCTCAGCGCCGAGCCCACGTCGCCGTTGGCCTGCGTGAGCCCGGCGGCGATCGAGTTGATGGTGACGTTGGCCTGCGAGCTGGCTTGCGAGAGCAGGCTCGAGCTCTGGTCGAGCGTGCCGCCCATCGAACCGGTGAACTCGCCCAGCGCGGCCTGTGTCTGGGTGATCGCGGTGGAGGTGCCGTCCAGCTGCCTGGCGGTCTGCAGGCTGCTCTGACGCGCCTGCTGCAGGGTGCCGCGCGCCACCTTCGTGCGGTTGGGCACGTCGGCGAGCGAGTCGGTCAGGTCGTTGATGTCGGCGCGGATGTCGGCCACGGATTTCTGTGTGGCGCGCAGGTCGCGTATGGTGTCGGCGGTGGCGGTGCCGGTCTTGGCATCGATGCGCTCGCCGGTCTTGTTGACCACTCCCGAGACCACCTTGCTCACCGTGGCCACGAAGGTCTCGTTGACCTGGCTGTCGACCGTGGAAGCGCCGGTGTCGGTGATGCGGCTGGCCAGCGCGTTCGCCTTCTCGTTGACGTAGTATTCGAGCGTCGGCCGCTTGCTGCCGCCCTGCAGCACCCCGGCCGTGCGCGCGCTGAAATCCTTGGGGATCACGATCGCCGCGTAGCTCTCGCCCGACTCCACCCGGCGCATCGCCTCCTGCTCGCTGGCGAAGTTCCAGCCCATCTGCTTGTTGCCCTTGAGCTGCTGGACGATCTGGTTGCCCATGTTGAGCCTGCCCATCGGCTTGGCGTTGGCGCCGCGGTCGTCATTGGCCACGGTGACCTGGATGCCCTGCGTGTTGCCATAGGGGTTCCAGAACCCGGCGATGTTGAACCACGCGTAGAGCGGTGGGATGAAGACGAGGCCGAAGAGCACCACCCACGCCGCGGGCACCCTCAGCAGGCGCATGATGTCACGCCTTAGGATGGCCAACACTGTGTGCATGGATTGCTCCTTGAAGTCATTGATGTCCGAGGTCTCACCATATTCGCCGCCCGGAACCTTATGTCATGAGCGCAACGCTCGTGCGGGTGCGGCCGTTGCTCAGTCCGCGGCCAGGGCGATGTCGAGCAGCTGCCGGACGGCGGTGCTCAGGTTGGCGATGTGGTGCTTCTTCATATAGGACTTGAGCGCGTTCTTGCGCGCGCTGTCAAGCCGTACGCGGATCACGCTGTCGGCGCGGGTCTTGCCGACGGTGAGCGGGCGCCCGCGGCGACGGTGGTCGGTGACCGTGTTGATGATGCGGTTGCCCAGGTTCGCCCTCGCGGTCAGCAGCGGGTGGCCGGGGTAGCGGATCTTGCTGTGGCGTATCTGCTCGTCGGTGTAGCCGCGTTCCGCCTCCTTGTAGGTAGCGCGCAGTTCCGCAGCCTCCTCCGGCGGGAAGTCGTCAAAATCAAGTATTCCGTCTTTCATGTTCTGCCGCCTTTGATGAGACAGGGTCAGTATTTCTTGCGCATCGGCATGGCGTGGATGATGGCTTTGCCGGGTGGCATGTCCTCTTCGTCGACTTCTTGCCTCAAGGAGAAAGCCGGGGAAACAATTGAATATTGTACCACATAAATCCGTCGGATGTCTCTGGCCCATTGGCACTGTTCCGCCGGATTCGTTTCCGCCGATAGCGTGGATTCCCATGGGCCGCGGTCGCCGTGCGGGGTAGCCTTGTAGGGACGAGCCGAAGACCGCGAGCTGAAGATCGCGGACGGCCAAAACAAGCACAACGAGTAAGAGGGAGTTGGCCATGGGAGTTGCTCCCGATACCGAACATGCGGGGAAGCCGAAGGGCGCGCAGACGTGCGATCCGGCGCGGATCTTGGCAAACATCCCAGGCGGGGCCGAGGACTCCGTTGCGGGGACCACGACGCATTCGGCCTCTCGTGCCTCTCGTGCCTCTCGTACCTCTCGTACCTCCCGCGCTTCCCGCCGCATCCGTGTCATCGCCCGCGTCTGCGGCTTCCTGGTGCTGGCCGTCGGCCTGGTGGCCGTGCCCTACGTCGCCTACGCGATCGTGGTGGGCGTGCGCAGCATCCTCGTCGGCCGCCTGCACGTCGACGCGCTCGACCTCACCTTCCTGCTCACCTGCGCGCAGGCCCTCGTCTCGCTGGCCAACGCGGTGGCGCTGATCGTCTTCGGCGTCATGCTGCTGCGCGACCAACGCCGCCACGCCGCACGGTGGGCCTACGTGCTGATGGCGGTCACCGTGGCCCAGGGCATGCTCTCGCTGGCGCTGCAGGGCCTCGGCTTCGGCGTCGGCCTCTCGCTGGTGCAGGTCGTGATCCTGGTGGCGCTCGCCATCGCCCTCGACCCGGCTCTGCTGGGCGAGCGGGCCGTGCAGCGCAAGCTCAAGCGGATGGACGAGCGCGACGAGTACGTGGAGGCGAAGGACGCCGGCATGCTCGGGCGCGACCCCAGCGGCAAGGGCTACGTCGAGCTCAACGTCTTCAACGTCTTCTGGCTGTTCGTGGTCGGCTGCGTGGGCGGCCTGTTCGTCGAGGAGGTCTACCACCTCATCTTCTTCAACGAGTGGCAGGACCGCGCGGGGCTGATGTGGGGACCGTTCTCGCCGATCTACGGCTTCGGCGTGGTCATCCTCACCATGTTCCTCAACCGGCTCTGGCACGCCAACGCGGCGCTGATCTTCTGCGCCAGCGCGGTGATCGGCGGGGCATTCGAGGCGTTCGTCGCCTGGTTCATGCAGGTGGCCTTCGGCATCGTCGCCTGGAACTACGCGAACGACTGGCTGCCCCTGTTCGGCGGCAGGACCAGCGGCAAGTACATGATCTTCTGGGGCCTGGCCGGCCTCTTCTGGGTGCGCGAGCTGCTGCCGTGGCTGCTCAAGTTCGTCAACCTCATTCCGTGGAAGTGGCGCTATGCCCTCACAGCGGTGGCGCTGGCGTTCATGCTGGTCGACATCGCGGTCACCCTGATGGCGCTCGACTGCTGGTACGGCCGCGTCGCCGGGCTGCCGCAGACCTCGCCGGTCACCCGTTTCTTCGGCGAGCACTTCGGCGACGAGGTGATGCGCCACCGCTTCCAGACCATGAGCATCAACCCCCAGTGGTCCGGCCGTGCCTGAGGCTGGTCGTTCGGTCGCTGCCGCGTCTCAATCAGACAAACTTTTTATATTATACTGGTGAAAGCGCGAATAAAAATAGACTTTTCATAGTATACTGGTGAAAGTACGAAGAAAAAGGGACTTTTACTAGTATACTGGGGAAAGTTGGTGAACCATGGTCGCCGATAATGCCAAGGGCAAGGTGGATTCGCTGTCGCGCTACGCCGAGGCCCACCTGCAGCAGCGCCCGCGCTATCTCGAGATGCTCGAGAAAACACTCGACAACGGCGCCGTCAAGGTCGTCACCGGCATGCGCCGTTGCGGCAAATCGAGCCTGCTGATGCTGCTGGCGCAATATCTGCGCGGCAAGGGCGTGCCGGCGAAGCGGATCGTCACCGCGAATCTCGAGTCCTCCGAGTTCTTCGACATCGCCGATTACCGTGATCTCACCGCGTGGTTACAGCGTCAGATGCCGGAGAGCGGCCATTATTACGTGCTCTTGGACGAGCCGCAGCTGATCGACCACTGGGAGCGTGCGGTCAATGCCTTGCGCGTGGATGCCGACGCCGACATCTATCTCACCGGTTCCAACGCCTATCTGCTCTCTTCGCAGATCTCGACGCTGCTTTCCGGTCGCTACGAGGAGATCCACGTCCATCCGCTTTCGTTCCGCGAGTTCGTGGACTATGCGGGAGTCCCCGGTTTCGCTGCCGGTTCCGATGCGTCGGCCGATGCCCGCACGAAGGCACTCACCCGCTACCTGGCCTACGGTGGTCTGCCGCCGGTGGTGGACCAAGGCGACGACCGCGACCTCGCCTCGGTCATGCTCTCCGGTATCTACAACACGGTGGTGGTCAAGGACGTTGCCCAGCATGTGCAGGTGCGCAACATGGAAGTGCTCGCCGACATCGCCCGCTTCCTGGCCGAGACCGCCGGTTCCAGTGTGTCGGTGGCGAAAATCGAGCGTCGCCTGGCCGCCGCCCACCGCAAGCCTTCCGGCACCACGGTCGAGCGCTATGTGCAGGGTCTGGTGGATGCGTTCCTGTTTTCGAAATCGCGGCGTTACGACATCCGCGGCGGTGCCTACCTGCAGGGCGGCGGCAAGTATTACCCGGCCGACATGGGCATCCGCAACATGCTGCTGGATTTCCCTGCGTCCGATTTCGGCTTCGCGCTTGAGAACGCGGTCTACAACGAGTTGTTGGTGAGGCGTTACGACGTGCGCGTGGGCCGGCTGGGCGCCGCTGAGGTCGATTTCGTGGCGATCCGGCCTGACGCCAAACTGGCGATCCAGGTGACGGCCAGCATGCTCGACCCGAAGACCAGGCAGCGCGAGCTGGAACCGTTGCGAGCGTTGGCGAGGCTGTCTGCCGAGCAGGGCATCCGGCGCATGGTCATCACCTATGACGCGGTCGGTCTGGGCGAGGTCGAGGGTATCGAGGTCGTCAATGCCATGGACTGGTTGCTCGGGTAGGCGCGAAATTGCTTACGAGCGTGATTCCGGCGGCGACCTGCGGCGGATACGCCTCGGCCTCGGTGCTCGTTGTGTAGCGCCAGGGCCGACGGTGTCTTATTGAATAAGGAGGACTTATGTCCCTACCGATTGCAGCCCCTTTCGATGAAAGCTTTGCTGCTCGCCTAGTCCTCGAAAGGTCTCCGATGCCGCAACCGATGAATCCGCTATACCGCGTGTGATTCTCGTCGAGCACTTCTTTGTCATGCAACTTACCACTTAACATGCCAACAACTTATCAATCTGACATGTTAAGTGGTAAGTAGTTGGTAAGTTCGCTGGCAAGTTCGGTGGATTTGTATATTGCGCGTTGGGTTTCGGGGCTTCACCGGATTGGATCCGTTCTCCTTGCCTTCGCGTTGGCGGTAAACGCGGCGGGTGACACGGTGTGATGGCTCATGGTTGGGTACGGGGTTTGGAAGCAGCTTATTGTGAGCGAAGTCTCGTCGGGGAGGCGCGTTCGGACGGTGCTGCGAGTGAGTTGACTCACGAACAAGGTTGCGCGATATGACTGGAATTATCGTCGCTTGCGCAGAATCCTCTTAACCCGTAAGCGCTTTGTTGCCAAATGAATAACGGACGCGCCCGGGAATGTGAAGGGTCTGTGATGAAAAAATGTCTAAATAACGGGTAATAAACGTAGTGCATAGCGGTGATGGATAACGATCGGCAGATTGCTTCAAACGTTTTGAAAACGCGGAATCGGATGGATTGATAGGGATGCATAATTATGCAGCCTATGCGAACTCCAGGAACTGAAAATTGTCTCTTTTTCGGCAAATGACTAGATATTTGGCTATGGCAACAAAGGCATCGACCGTTTTTATGTCGTCATACGAAGTATTCTTATCAATGTAAGACCCGTGATATGAATCACAGCATGGAACGTTCAATTTTACGATTGACTACACACGCGGGTAAAGGATTGATGTCTGCTCCGAACGTAGGGGACGCTTGGGGCGGACAAGGTCGATTCGTCTAGAAGGACGTGATTTTGTGAAGCAGCGTAGGCTTTCAGCAAGTCTCGGATGCATCATCGCCGTGGTGACGATGATATGTGCCGTGGCGATTCCCGCATCCGTGTCGGTGCTGTCTTCGGCCTCGCAGACAGATTGCATGGCGTCTGGTGAATCCAGCGGTGCGACGCGTGGCGATCCGAATGACACGACGCGCAGTGACTGGCGTAAGACTGATGCTCGTTGTGCGCCCAATGGCGCCGATCGTAAGCCTGTGTTGTTCCAGATGCTCGCATACAACGACAAGATGAACACAGATATCGATGAAAATCGTCTTGATGCGGTGGTTCGTGTGGCACATGGTGAAGTTTCTGCCACCACTGATCCCAATGGCAATCCGCTCCATTCCTTATCTCCAAGCGGTGATACCGGCCTTAGGATGAAATATAACTATATTAACAATAGGGTCAGTGGTGACACTATCGGTGAGGATTTCAGCACCAATCAAGGTAAAAATAAGTCGGATGAAGGAATCTTATATGCGCCTACATCCGTCGGTCGCGATGGCGCGAATGTTTGGGCTGCCAACCAACATGAATATTTCACTATCCACAAGATTATCCATTCTGGCCTCTATGATTATCTCACCATCTCATTCGTCGCCGATGAAGACTATCCCAATAGAGATACTGGATATGGTGCTGGCTGGTGGAAGAGTACGACTAAAGAGGGGCGTTTGACTGATGCTGCACAAGTCTATCTGACGGTGGGTCCTGCAGCCTATGATGTTTCCGGATATCCATTGAAAAGCACTGCCGATTTCCAAGATTATCAGGCGAATCACCATGATTTGACGACCAACATCATGGCTGGTTATAAGGTGCACCTATTCCCGGATTGCGATGGCGATGAGACCAATAAGGATTATTTGCCTGCTTGTAATGTGCCGAGCCTCTATATGAGCTATAACGATCAACCCAAGAAATTGTGGACGGCTAATCAGTCCAATTGGGGGTTGGTTGCGGATTACGGTCTGGGCGGCTCATTCTATAGTCCATTGGAAGATAGCAAGGGAAATCATGACCAAGTGAGAAATGGAGACAAAACAAGGTCAACTTCTAGTCTTACGCCTACTGCCGAAGGTGTCGCTCCGTGGGCGTCATTCAATATCGCTTGGTATACAGACAACAAGAGCAGGAGCTGGGTTACGAATCCGGCACACTCATGTAATACTTATTCATCTTATTGGTGGCAATGGGTTGAGCTTAAAAACAATGACCAATGGGTACCGGTGACCTCATTGACGGGCACATCGGCGCAACTCGCAACCGGACAGGCACTGGCCAGAGAGCATTCCGGAGCTCCGAACCTTCCCGCGGACAGTGATGACGGTACTGTGAACAAGGTATTTGCCTATAATGAGAACCCAAAGGACGGTAAGACCGACAATCTCTTCTATCAGTCGACCACGGGCATGAATCAGGCAGGTGGGCCCATGCAGCCTGCACAAGATAGTGAAGGTAACATCAACTTTAAGATGGCCAAGACCGAGGACCCCGGTAACGGCTACTTTAAACTGATCAGCTGGCCCAATGTTGATGCCTCTGGTTGCGGAGTGCCTGATCAGACCAATTCTACTGGTAACCCTGGTATCACACTAGACATGACCAAGGAACAGGCTCAAGCTCAAGTCGACAAGGGCTGGGTCAACAACACCGCGTTCTACAAGTACGATGTGACCCGTCCGAAGGTACCGACCATCACCGGCGTCTCGAAGACCAATGCGAAAGCGGGCGACTACCTCGGGTTCAACGCCATCACCGATAGCAGCGATCCCCAGTATCCCCTGGCGGACAACAAGTCTTCCGATTTTTCGGCGGCTGACGCTCCGACGATCAAGGGCATGGGTACGCCGAACCAGCTGATCTCCCTGTTCGAGGATGTGCCGAATTCAACGGGGACATTCAACGATACGGACCATACAAAGAAGAACATCCTGCAGAAGGGTGTGCTCGATGAGTATGGCGATACCGGGCACCTGATAGGGACGGCCAGGGTGCCGACAACGTGTCCTGAGGTGACCCAGGAAGACCCTGAAATCCCCCAGTGTCCGTGGTCGATTTCGGTGCCGAATAATTCGAGCGACATTGACTACGTCGACCGAACGAACCCGATTGAGCGCGTGCGAAGATACCATGCGTACCAAACGGATACTACGACTGAGATGAACCATCTGAAGATGGACCTTTCGTCCTACTTCACACCGCTGGACCTGGTGAACTTCAGCGCGCCGGCGGACAAGGCGCCGACGATCACCAGCGTCGAGGTGCCGCATACGCAGCACACGGCGACGCTGGATGGCGCGCTCACTGACGGCAACGACACGAAGGTGACGATCAGCGGCAAGATGAGCTCCACGGAGGGCGACTCCTCGATGAAGCTCTACGCGATCCACACCGATCCGCCGACCGGCCAAGCGAGGTCGAAGAAGTCGGTCAAGTCCACACGTTCGGCCGTGGCGACGCGTGGCGGAACCGGTCTCGGCACCGAGATTCCCGGCACCACCTCCGCCAGTTGCGAGCAGACGGTGGGCGAGGGCGATGACCAGAGCTGGACCTGCAAGACGCCGGTCTCGTGGTTCATCACCAACACCCCCACTCCCGTGGGTGGCCAAGGCTGCTACTTCAAGTTCGTGGCGGTCACCACCAACAAGGATGGCGTATCCGCCGAGTCCACGCCGCTCACCACGAGCGTCGACTTCTACGCGCCGGTGGTCACCATCACCAGCGCCGACAACACTTGGGTGAAGGGCAAGGTCACCTCCGACCCCAACACGCCTGTCATCGCCAGCTCGATCGTCAAGGCGGATGAGACCCATCCCGCCAAGGTCTATCTGAGCTGGCCGGCCGGCACGCCCTCCACCGCTCCGTCGAGCGTCGACGTGGATACCAACGGCGATTGGCAGGCTGCGGTGCCGCTGGGCGCCAAGGCCGGCACAATCACGGCCTACGCCACCGACAACGAGACCAACGCCTCCAAGAAGGTGCTCAAGAAGGACTTCAACCCCACGCCTCCCGCGTTCAAGCTGCCGTTCACCGGCAATTTCCCGTGGTGGACGATCGTGATCGCCGTGGCTGCCGTCGCGGTGTCGATCATCGGCTACCAGGGCATGAAGCAGTACCGTCGCGGCCTGCTGGGCAAGGGCCTGCTGACCTGCAAGGGGAGGCATGCGAAATGATCGCTTTCGTTGACGCTTCCGGGCGACGCGAGAAACCCGACTAGAGCCGGGCGGTGCCGGCGATGCCAGTACCGGCACCACTCGATTCCGAACAAGATTTGGCCATAAATATTTAGGTAATTAAGAAGAGGAGAATTATTCCCATGAGTAGAAAGTTCAGCATCAAGAGCCTTACGGGCTTGACGGTCGCAGCCGCCACGCTGCTGGCATTCGCCCCGTTCGCAGGCACGGCCAACGCGGCCGATTCCGAGGTGAACCTGACCAACGCCACGGCTCCCGACATCAAGATCACCGCTGCGGCCGGTGACCTGGAGGGCCACAAGTTCGCCGCCGTGAGGATCGGCACCTACACCAAGGCCAACTACGACACGGATCATACCGATACCTTGACGTCCGTGCTGGTTGGCACCAGCACGGCCACCGGCATGAATGCCGCCGCCGCAAAGGCTTTGAAGGACACCAAGACCGCCGCCTCGATCTCGCCCACCACCCCGGATGACAGCTACACCGACAACCCTGTCGGCGAAGTCGCCTCCAAGTGGCTCGGCCTGGCCGGTTCCGATGATTCCACTTCGAACACCCCGACCGCGGTCGGTTCCGGTCTGCACGGCTGGGACGGCAACCTGCGTACGTTCGCCACGAATCTGTCGAGTTCCGCCACGTTCAAGGGCCTGATGACGACGGCCGCGGGCAGCCATTCGTCCGCCGCGGGTACTGATACCGACACTTCGGTCACCGTTCCCGCCTCTGAAGGCCCCGGCATCTACATCGTCGAGGACGTCACCAATCCTCTCAGCGGCAGCAAGGGCCACAAGGCCTCCATTCCGATGCTGGTGAGCACAGGCGTCAAGTCGGGCTCCAACACCTTCACCAAGCTGGGCGCGGGCGAGAATTCCCAGACCCTTGGCGAGGTCTCGATGAAGGCCGACAAGCCGTGGGTCAAGAAGGCGACCGACACCTCGAAGGACAACGACAGCTCCATCGGTGGCACCCTGCACTACAAGCTCACCAGCCAGGTCCCGCTGACCACCGGCTTCCCGCACTATGTCTTCGCCATGGTCGACAACCCGGCCGCGGTGGGTCTCACCTACAATGACGCCGCAAATGCCACTGTGGTCAAGATCGGGACCCAGACGATGGCCAAGGACACCGATTACACGGTGACCGAAGGCAAGTTTGCCGCTCCGAACGCTTCCAGTACCAAGTACGTGGTCTTCGACCTCACGCCCTGCATCATGAAGGTGAAGTACCAGGACCCCATCACGATCACGTATTCGATGAAGGTCAACGACGATGCCAACGGCGGTCTGCTGAAGAACGGCGTGACGCTCGGCTACTCCAACGACACCAAGGACCCGGGCTCCGACGACAAGGCCCAGCCCGATCCGGATGACAACGGCAAGATCAAGGATTGCAAGGACACCGCCACCCCCGAGACCTGCACCAATGGCTCCATCTCCAACGACACGGGCAGCGGCGACGACACCAACGCCTCCAACTACTTCCGTCACTTCACCCTGAAGGATGAGGTCAAGACCACCGGTGCCGGCATCTCCGGCGCGAAGTTCCAGGTGCTCGACGGCACCACCCCGGTCAAGTTCAAGAAGGTCGGCGACGGCTCCTACAAGAAGATCGCCGATCAGACCAAGGAAGTCAGCGGTGACGATGTGGTGACGGATCTGGCAGTCAAGTCTACGGCCGCTGCGGCTCTCACCGACGGCGATCCGACCGCGCTGGGCGACCTGCGTGTCGACGGCCTGAAGGATGGTGGCACCTACACCGTCAAGAAGGTCGCGAACAACTCCGACTACATCTTCAAGCCAAGCACCGACGTGACGGTCGGCGGCCTCGCCAGCGATGCTTCCAAGTACGGCTTCGCCAACACGAAGGACAACGTCTACGGCCTGGTCGACGTGAAGGGCAATCCCTCCACCAATCCAAAGACGCTGACCGCGGTTGATATGAGCACGGACGCTGGTTCTGTGGTCTTCAAGAACGTCAAGTCAGTCTCCCAGCTGCCTCTCACCGGTGGCGCGGGCATGGTGATGGCCCTCCTGGTCATCGTCGCCCTCGCACTCGTGGTCGGCGGCCTGATCACCCTGCGCCGCAAGCTGCGCGCCTGACGAAAGCCAGGCCCGCTCCCCGGCGGGCGCTACTCTAGGAATGATGAACAACAGCCCTGCGTTTGAAGCGCTTCTCGATCCCAGCCAGGATCGGGTCGACGGCAAACGCAGGGCTGTCATTTATATTGTGGACACGCTCATCGCCGTTTTCATGGTGGCGCTGATCGTCTCCATCTGCTGGTTCCCGGCCCATTGGGCCTACGACATGTACCAGGAGAACGATGCGATTGAGGCGTCCGTCGACCGCATCTCGCACTGGCCGCAGGGCAAGGTGGCCGACGAATACCACCGCGCCCAGGCCTACAACCAGCGCATCGCCGACTCCGGGCAGCCGGAGCTGGGCGAGTTCACTGATCCGTTCGACCCGGACGGCGCCGCCGGCAAGCCCCTGAGCGAGAAGGACGCCGAATACCGGTCGCTGCTCGACACCGGCGACGGGGTGATGGGCACCATCCGCATCCCCAAGATCTCGGTGAAGCTGCCGATCGGGCACGGCACCTCCGACGCGGTTCTGAAGCACGGGGCCGGGCATCTTTACGGCACGAGCCTGCCGGTGGGCGGGCCGTCCACCAACTCCGTGCTCAGCGGGCACCGCGGCCTCACCAGCGCGCTGCTCTTCACCAGGCTCGACGAACTGCGCAAGGGCGACATCTTCTACGTGCAGACCCTCGGGCGCACCATGGGCTACCGCGTGATCGACATCAACGTCATCAAGCCGGAGGACACGCATCTCTACAAGGTGGTGCCCGGCAAGGACCTCGTCACGCTGATGACCTGCACGCCCTACGGCGTCAACACCCATCGCCTGATCATCACCGGCACGCGCCAGCCGATTCCGGACCCGATACCCAACCCCGACGAGGCGCGCGGCGACGGCCTCTTCTACGGGGTGCTGCTCACGTTCGCCGGGCTCGTGCTCGGCCTGCCCGCCGTGCGGCTGAGCCACCGCCGCCCATGGGAGATACGCCACGCCCTAGCGAGCCAGCGCCCTCCGCGTCTCCGCCGTCGCGACCTGCCCCGCAAGGATGCGTAAGGGCGGGTTGCCGGGTTGCTGGCCGTTGGCCGCTTGCTGCGAGCCACGGTGCTGATACGCATAAAACTGAGTTGACAGGCATAAATACGTACTTGATACGCGTAAAAATACTTGAAAATACGCGCATCCGTCTTATCAATGACGGATGCGCGTACTTTTTAGTGCATTGTTTTCCTGGCTTCCAGAGACAGATAATGCGAGAATCCGTCTCTAAGGATTGACGGATTCTCGTGTTTTTTGTTGGTGCCGTTGGACCGGATTATGGAACGAGATCAGAAGTCCCAGTCGTCGTCGCTGGTTTCCTCGGCCTTGTTGGCGGCGGTGGCGCCCGTTGAGGAGGAAGTTGCCGACGAGGCCGAAGAACCTGCCGAGCCGAAGCCCGAACGTGTGCCGGCGCCCGCGCCGGCGGCGAGCGGGCCGCCGGACTTCAGGGCCGCGTCGAGCGAGTCCATGTCGTTGAGCTCGTCGGTGACGGCCGGGTTCGGCTGGCTGATCTCGGCGGGGAAGAGGGCCGGGTAGCCCAGGTAGGAGAGGGCCTTGTTGGCGTTGTAGCTCAGGAACTTCTCGATGTCGTCCTCGAGGCCGATTTCGCCGTAGGGCAGCTCGTAGCCGAAGTCCTCCTCGGCGAAGTAGAGGTTGTTGGCCAGGTCGTAGACATACTGGCGCATCTCCTCGCGGGTGTCGTCGCCGAGCGTGGCCAGGCTGCGCTGGTAGACGGAGCCGAGGTAGGAGCTGGACGTGACGATGTCGCGGTTGACCAGGCGGACGAGGTCGGCGGACTTCGCCAGCGTGCCGCGGCTGGAAAGCCACATCGGCAGGTAGAAGCCGGACTCCGCCAGCAGCACCTCGGCCAGCACCGCCGCCGCAAGTCGCTTGAGCGCGGCGATGTCGTAGGTTTGGGTGGAGCTCGTGGCTGAGTCAACGGCCGAGTCCACAGCCGAGTTCAGGTCGGCGGCCGGGCCGGCGTCTGAGCCGGAACCAGCCTGTGAAGTGTCGCCGTTCTCGCTGTTGGAAGTCGTCGTGTTCTCGGGCTGGTCGTCCGAGGTGGTGGCCGTGGTGTTTGCTGTTGCCGCATACACTTGGCTGAGCAGCCCCAGCTTCTCCTGCATCGCCTCGCTCCGCTGTGCCCACTCGAATGCCGGACCGGTGGCTTCGTTTCCGCCGATGGCGGCGATGAGCGTGGAGTATGCCTTGGTGTGCATGGCCTCGCCGAATGCGATGGCCGTCAGCGCGGCCTGCCCCAAGCCGCCGTCCGCACCGTCGGAACCGGTCCTGCCGTCCGTGCTGCCCGCGTTGGCTGTACCGCCGGCAGCATTGCCCGCATCGGCCATGAGCGCGCCGGTCGCGGTGGTGGCCTGCAGCGATTCGAGCGTGGCCAGGGCCGCGAAGATGCGGGTGAGCGCGAGTCGCTCGGTGTCGCCCAGATTGGCGATGTCGTCGGCGTCGTCGGCGAGCGAGACCTGCTCGGGCGTCCACAGGTTCGCGGTCATGGTGGCGAAGACGTCGCGGCCCGTGTCGGCGCCCGCCCCGCCGAGGTTCCAGTTCATTGCGGTGAAAGTCATGAAAGTTCCTTTGCAAAAGAGTCGATTACCCATCAGTATCGCACTGCTGACGAATCAGTCCGCCGGGTTCGCCCTGAACGGAAGTCTCCCCGCGCCCGATACGCGGATGCCCGCCAAAAGAGCGAATCCATTGGCGGGCATCCGGTCAACCGAGCAATCGGCGGCGATCAGAGCATGCAGCTGACGCAGCCCTCGACCTCGGTGCCCTCAAGCGCCTGCTGGCGGATGCGGATGTAGTAGAGGGTCTTGATGCCCTTGCGCCAGGCGTAGATCTGCGCCTTGTTGAGCTCGCGCGTGGTCACGCCGGCGGGGAAGAACAGGGTCAGTGAAAGCCCCTGGTCGACGTGCTGCGTGGCCTCGGCGTAGGTGTCGACGATCTTCTTCCAGCCGATCTCGTAGGCATCCTCAAAGTACTCGAGGTTGTCGTTGGTCATGTACGGCGCCGGATAGTAGACGCGGCCGACCTTGCCTTCCTTGCGGATCTCGATCTTCGAGGCAATCGGGTGGATCGAGGAGGTGGAGTGGTTGATGTAGGAGATCGAGCCGGTCGGCGGGACGGCCTGCAGGTAGGCGTTGTAGATGCCATCCTTCAGGATCTCGTCGCGCAGGGTCTCCCAGTCGGCCACGGTCGGGATGTGGATGCCGAAGCGCTCGAAGAGGTCCTTGACCGCCTGGGTCTTGGGCTCGAGCGAGCGGCTGCCGTCGGTGTACTTGTCGAAGTAGTTGCCCTGGCCGGCGGCCTTGGCATAGTCGGACTTCTCGAAGCCGGCGAAGGCGTGCTTGCGCTCCACGGCGATGGCGTGGCTGGCCTTGTAGGCGTTGTAGGCCACGGTCATGAAGTACATGTCGGTGAAGTCCAGCGCTTCTTCCGAGCCGTAGAACATGTGCTCGCGGGCGAGGAAGCCGTGCAGGTTCATCTGGCCCAGGCCGATGGCGTGGCTCTCCTCGTTGCCGCGCTTGATGGACGGCACGGAGTCGACGTGGGTCTGGTCGGAAACGGAAGTCAGGGCGCGGATCGCGGTCTGCACCGGCTCGGCTAGACCGCCGTCCATCGCCTTCGCGATGTTCAGGGAGCCGAGGTTGCAGGAGATGTCCTTGCCGACGTGGTCGTAGCTCAGGTCGTCGTTGTAGGTCGACGGCTCCTGCACCTGCAGGATCTCGGAGCAGAGGTTCGACATCGTCACGCGGCCGTCGATCGGGTTGGCCTTGTTGACCGTGTCCTCGAAGAGGATGTAGGGGTAGCCGGACTCGAACTGCACCTCGCCGAGGGTCATGAAGAACTCGCGGGCGTCGATGTAGGTCTTGTGGATGCGCTCGTCGTGCAGCATCTCGTCGTAGTGCTCGGTCACCGAGATGTCGGCGAAGGGCTTGCCGTAGACGCGCTCGACGTCGTAGGGGGAGAAGAGGGCCATCTTCTCCTTGCGCTTGGCCAGCTCGAAGGTGACGTCGGGGATGACGACGCCCAGCGACAGGGACTTGATGCGGGTTTTCTCGTCGGCGTTCTCGCGCTTGGTGTCGAGGAAGCGCAGGATGTCGGGGTGGTGCGCGTTGAGGTAGACCGCGCCGGCGCCCTGGCGCGCGCCCAGCTGGTTGGCGTAGGAGAAGGAGTCCTCCAGGAGCTTCATGACCGGCACGACGCCGCTGGACTGGTGCTCGATGTGCTTGATCGGGGCGCCCTGCTCACGCAGGTTGGTCAGCAGCAGGGCCACGCCGCCGCCGCGCTTCGAGAGCTGCAGGGCGGAGTTGATGCCGCGCGAGATGGACTCCATGTTGTCCTCGATGCGCACGAGGAAGCAGGAGACGGGCTCGCCGCGCTGGGCCTTGCCCAGGTTCAGGAAGGTCGGGGTGGCGGGCTGGAAGCGGCCGGAGAGGATCTCGTCGACGTAGCTGATCGCGGCCTTCTCGTCGCCGGCGGCCAGCTCGAGCGCCACGGCGGCGCAGCGCTGGGCGAAGTCCTCGAGGTACTGCTTGCCGTCGAAGGTCTTCAGCGCGTAGGAGCGGTAGAACTTGAAGGCGCCCAGGAAGGTCTCGAACTCGAAGCCGAAGTCCTCCACGTGCTTATAGAAGGAGTCGAGGAACTCGGGGGTGTACTTCTCGAAGACGGCCTTCTCGTAGTAGAGGTTGTCCTCGAGGTACTTGATGCGCTCGGCGGTGGAGCCGAACTTCATCATGTTCTGCGCGACGTGGCCGTTGACGTAGGCGCGCTCGGCCTCCTTGTCCTTGTCGAACTGGATCTTGCCGTCCTCGTCGTAGAGGTTGAGCATGGCATTGAGCGAATGGTAGTCGTGCTCCGGGTCGAAACCGGTGTCTTCGACGGTGTTGTCCATGCTCAGCGCGGAATCGTTGAGTCCCATATGTGGGTGTCCTTTCGGTGTGTTGTCGGCGGCTGGGCCGCGTCTGGTAATGATGAATGGAAATCTGACGCTCACAAAAGTGAGAGATACAAAAACAAAATGGCGGAATCCCAACGCGGGACTCTTTGTATCGTCGACTTTTGTGAGTCTAGTTTTGGTTATTCAGGAAGAAATCCCTCACGCCCTCGCGCACCTGGCGCTGGTCGTCCTGGGTGCCCAGAAGTTCGAAATTATACATGAACGGCACATGGCACTTCTTGGAGATCACGTCGCCGGCCGCGCAGTAGGCGGTGGCGAAGTTCCTGTTGCCGGAGCTGATGACGCCGCGGATGAAGCTGCGGTTCTTGTGGCCGTTGAGGAACTTGCGGATCTGGGGGAGCAGCGCCTTGGCGATGTTGCCGCCGCCGTAGGTCGGCACGATGAGCACGTAGGGCTCGCGCACCTGCAGTGGCTCCTCCTTCGGCCGCAGCGGGATGCGGTAGACGTTGATGCCTTCGTCGGGGAAGCCGCAGGCTTCGATGAAGCGCGCCGTGTTGTTCGAGACCGACGAGAAGTAGACCACGGCTCCGATGTGCTTCGCGCCTTCGGGCACTGCGGCCTCCGGCTTGCTCGGCACCACGCATTCGTCGTCGAATGGTTTGCCCGCTGCGGTTTGCGCTGTGGCGTTTTCGGTGTTCGCGTCCGCCATCATCGCCTTCTCTCTGCTCGTCGTCTTTTCGGTGTTCTCGGTCTGGTTCATCGTCTCGTTCGTGGCCGTCTCGCTGCCTGCCGCCTGCTGGTCCGTCACCCGCTGGTTCGTCGCTTGTCGCGCGTCAGGCGAGGACGGTCTGCTGGGCCGTCTTGGCGGTTGCGGCCGCGGGATTCGCCGCGAGCTGCTTGATGAGGTCGGGGCGGTAGCCGCTCCACGAGGCGTCGGGCGTGATGACGACCGGGGCCTGGCGGAAGCCGGCGTCGGTGATCTGCTCGAGGGTGGACGGGTTCTCGGTCAGGTCGACGACGTCGAAGGCGATGCCCTGGCGCTTGAGCTGGCGCTTGGTCGCCTCGCACTGCGGGCAGCGTGGCTTGGTGAAAACGGTAACGGTCATCGTAACCTCCGAACTGGTGTCTTGTAAGCTTTCAAGAGATTAGGTTACATGCTTGTAGTTCCAAACCAAACCCCAACTTCTAGTAGCGTGTCGCGTCGGCAACCACTAGATGTAGTGGCTGGCCTATATGAGGGCAAGCGGCTCAACGGGTGTCGCAAGGTGGGCTTTCGCGCGACGGTTTTGGCCATGTAAGCTATCTCACATTATCGAGGTGCCTGGCGGGGCGCGGATGTGAATCGATGTGGATGAAAGTGGGTTCGCCTGTGGATGGAGCGGTGCCGGTTCGGGGTCTCTCGCGTCCTTACTTCCGGTCGGCGCGCAGCTCCTCGACGATGGCGGTGGTGGCGCGGGCGATGTCGTCGATCGTGGCGTTCTGCTCCCGCTTGTCCTTTCCTTCGGCGCCGAGCAGCCGCATGCCACTGGTCACCAGGCCCTCGGTCAGCGCGATGCCGGCCTTCGGGCGTTCGGGGCACAGCCGCTTCCACGCGGCGACGATGGGGGCGTTGACGCGCTGGTGGAGGCTCGGCTGGTCCGGGTTGAGCGAGGGCGCCGCGTCCACCGGCACCTCGTGGCCGCAGAAGGGGTCGGTCACCGTCTTCGCCTGGGTCGGTGCCTTCGTCCGCACCGCCGTGCTCGCGGGGCTCGTGGCTGAGGTCGAAGTCGCCTTGCCGCGCCCGGTGCCCTGACGGCCGATTCTTTGTGCGTTGCCGGATCGTGCCGAATCGATGCCGGGGTGGGCGGAACCGTCTCGCGTGCTCCCGCCGTTCTTGCCGTTCCTATCGCCGGTATCCGAGGCGCCGGCACCCGTGCCTTCGCCGCCCCGCCAGAGGTCGTCGTCCTCGCCATAGGATTCGGCGTCGCTCAGCGGGATCTTGGCCATCCAATCGTGGCCCTGCAATATGGACTGCTCGAGGTTGATGCGCACCCAGGCGACCACGGTCTCGGCCGGGTCGGTGATCCCGCCCAGCCCCTGCTCGAGCGCCTCGACCCACTGGGGCATGTGCCGCGCCATCAGCTGCCGGCGCAGGTCCTTCATGTCGTGCACGTAGCGGTAGATCGAGTTGCGCGCGATGCCGGCGCCGCGGCTGACGTTGGCCGGGGTGAGGGCCTCGTCGCCCTGCTCGCGCATGATCGTCTCCGCCGAGTCGAGCAGGGCGTTCATGGTGTGGCGGCGGTGTTCCTCAAGATTGGCTTCGCTGATGCGTGGCATATCGTCCTCTCGACTGTTTGCTGCGTTGGCGCTGCCGGGTGTGGTGGCGTGCGAACGGCCCGTTGACTTGCATCTTCCATAGTAACGACGTATAGTCACACAAGGTTTGAGACAGCGTGTCGCAAAAATAAGCACGCACCGGCCGACTGCCTGGAAAGGGCGGCGGATGTCTCGTTTCGATCGCATAAGCGCAGCACGGGAAGTGAAGATGAACCAACAACACAACGGCCGGCCCGACGCCGGCCAGCAAGCAGGCCGTCCGGGCGTCGCATCGCCCGCCTCCGGCACTGGCACCGCACAGGGCGCGGCCCCGCATACCGCCGCTTCCGTCACGGCCCCTCGCGCGGAGGCGAAACCGCCGTGGAACGCGCTCTGGGTGCTGGCACTGGCCCTGGCGATGATCGTGCTCGACGGCTCCATCGTCAACGTCTCGATCCCGGTGATGATCCGCGAGATCGGGCTCAACCTCACTGACGCGCAATGGGTCACCTCGCTCTATAACATCATCCTCGCCGCGCTGCTGCTGCCCTTCGGCAAGCTGGGCGACATGAAGGGCCGCAAGATGACCCTGCAGGTGGGCGTGGTCGTCTTCGTGGCGGGCTCGGCGCTCGCGGCCTCCTCCAACGGCGCGGCGCTGCTGCTGACCGCCCGCGCGGTGCAGGCCGTCGGCGGCGCGTTGGTGATGCCCTCCACGCTCTCCATCGTCTCCGCCTCGTTCCGCGGCAAGAACCGCGCGATCGCGTTCGGCGTGTGGGGCTCGGTGATGAGCGCCGCGGCCGCCATCGGGCCGTTCCTGGGAGGCCTCTTCACCCAGACCATCGGCTGGCGCTGGATCTTCCTGGTCAACGTGCCGCTGGGGCTCATCGTCTTCGTCTCCTCCATATTCTTCGTGCCCAAGACCGGCGGCAAAGCCGGGGCATCCGCCATGGGCGCCGCCGCGCAGCGACTGGCCGCGGCCGATTCGCGCGGTGCTGTTGCCGGGGCGGCTGGCTCCAGTGCCAGTTCCGCCAAGCGCGACGGCTTCGACCCGCTGGGCGTCGTGCTCTCCGCGCTGGGTTCGGCGTTCCTGCTCTTCGGCCTCATCGAGGGCCAGACCTACGGCTGGTGGCGCCCCAAGGGCGACTTCGGCATCGGCGGCTTCAAGTGGGGCGCGGGCTGGCCGGTCTCGGTCATCCCGATCTGCATCGTGCTCGGCGTCGTGTTCTTCGCGCTGTTCATCGGCGCCGAGACCGGCCGTGCCCGCCGCGGGCTGCCGGTGATGCTCGACTTGACGCTCTTCAGGATCCCCACCTTCGCGATGGGCAACATCGCCGCGGGCGCCATCCAGGCCGGCGAATTCGCCATCATGTTCGTCCTGCCGCTCTACCTGATCAACGTGCGCGGCATCGACATGATCCCCACCGGCGCGCTGCTGGCCACCATGGGCCTCGGCGCCATCGTTTCCGGTGGGCTGGCCCGGCCCGTGACCGCGAAGATCGGCGCGGCGCACACCGTGCAGTTCGGTCTGATCGTCGAGATCATGGCCGTGGCGCTGCTCATGGTGATGATGCGGCCCGACCTGCCGGTGGCCTGGATGCTGGTGCCGTTCGTGCTCTACGGCCTCGGCCTCGGCTTCGCCGCCGCGCAGCTCACCAGCCTGGTGCTCTCCGAGGTGCCCGTGGCCCAGTCCGGCGAGGGGTCGGCCACGCAGTCCACCATCCGCCAGCTCGGCACCGGCATCGGCGCGGCGCTCGCGGGCCTGGTGCTCTCCGTGATGCTCGGCCGCTTCACACCCAGCGCGCTCTCCGGCGTGCGCGGCCTGCCCAGCCAGCTGGTCGACGGACTCACCACCTCGCTCGACGCCTCGGCCGGCTCGGCCATCGTCGGCATCCGCGCCCAGGGCACGACCGGCAAGCTCGGTCCGCTCGGCCCCAAGGTGGTCGACGCGATGTCGTCGGCCTTCACCAGCTCTGCGAAGTGGACGCTGCTCGCCGCCATCGTGATGCTCGCCATCGGCCTCGTCGCCTCGATCTGGGTGGCGCGCGCCGCCAGGCGTGACCGGGTCGAATAGGGGAGTGATGCCGGAAGTCGGCACACACTAACTCGAGATACAAAAAACGAAGGGCGGAAAATGGCCCTTCGTTTTTTGTTTCGCCACTTAGTGTGTGCGAAGCGCCGGCCATCCCGTTTCGCGCCTATGCTCGTGGCGAATCGATTGCGCTTCGGGCTGATTCTCCGTCCTCGATTCGTGAGGTTCGAAGCGCATCTACCGTCCCTTTGATTCCTTTTCAGGATGACCTGGTCTGATGGTTTTCAACGCCTTGTAATGCTTGTCGTTCCGCCATTATTGGGCACGCGAATCTTTGAGGTCTCGTGAATTGGGCAGAACGGAAACACTTCTCTGGCAACGGCGATATGGCGAATGTCACACCGAATCCTCTTGCGTCGATGTGGTCGCAACCGATAACCTGCAACGGTAAAGAAATTCAAGGCCGTCGTCAAGACTGTGGCCGGTATCGCGTCAATGGTGATTTCCTCGCTGTGCGCGGTGCCGGTTTTTCATATCCCCCTCAATGGGTGTGACGGCCAGAACGCGTCCCATGGAGCCATGCGCCCATGAGCCATGCCGGCCCCGTGTGGGCCATGACCGACCGCGCCATCCGCGCGCCACATCGCTATCCGCGGCAGGGCCCCACCCTGTGCGCCAGCGATAGCCGTCAGTTGCTCGATAGCCACTCGCGTTGTGCGGGCCATCGCCAATCGGTTTGGCGACGGGCTTCGCGACGAACTCGGCAAGAGACTGTGCTTGGCGATCAAGCGACTTCGGCAACAGACCGGATTCGGCGATTGGTCGGATTCGGCAGTGGACCGGTTCGAAGGCTGGTTTGTTGGCTGAGCTGAAATTGGTCAGCCTGGCAACGGACCAGGCTTAGTGATCGATTGGCTTGGTGGCACCGAGTTTGGTGATTGACTGACTCGGCAACAGGCCGGATCCGGTGATTGGTCCTGCCGATTGATTCGGCTGGTCGTTTCGGATGGCTGATCCGATAGGTCAGGTTCGGCAACCGCTCCGGCAACAGGCCGGACCCGATGGCCGGCTAAGCAAGAATCGGTCAGACAAGCCGATTGTCCGCCAACCGCGCGCCACGTCGAATAGCCAAAATCTGGCCGTCGGTGGCGTCACGCGTTCTGGTGCCAATCCCCAGGTGCCCCAAATGGGTGCTCCGGAATAGGCGTCCCGATGGGCGCTGTCCCAAACGGGTGCCCCGAACAGGTGCCCCAATGGGCGCCGCCCAAGCGGGCGACCCGATAAGCGAACCGGGAAATGGGATACACACAGCGAGACACAGGGCGGCCTCCCTTCTAACGTGCAAAGGATTCACATGTCAACGACTGCTGTTCAAGCGACATTCACGCCGCCCGCCATGCACCATGCCGAGGCCGTCGGCGCCGCCAAGCAAGCGCGGCAGGACGGCCCGTCGAAGCGCGACGTGACGCTCGTCTTCATCGGCCTGATGGTCACCATGCTCATGTCCTCGCTGAGCCAGACCGTGCTCTCCACCGCCATGCCGACCATCGTCGGCGATCTCGGCGGCGTCGACCGCATGACCTGGGTCGTCACCGGCTACGGGCTCGCGCTCACCGTCATGATGCCGGTCTACGGCCGCATCAGCGACCTCTTCGGCCGCAAGCCGCTGCTTCTGATCGCCATCGCGCTGTTCATGTGCGGCTCCGCGGTGGGCGGCCTGGCCGGCAGCATGAACCTGCTGGTCACCGCCCGCGTCATCCAGGGTCTCGGCGGCGGCGGCCTCATGATCCTCTCCCAGTCAGCCATCGCCGACGTGGTGCCCGCCCGCGAGCGCGGCAAGTACATGGGCGTGATGGGCGCGGTCTTCGCGGTCTCCTCGGTGGCCGGCCCCCTGATCGGCGGCTGGCTCACCAGCGGCCCGGGCTGGCGCTGGGCCTTCTGGGTCAACCTTCCGCTGGGCGTCCTGGCGCTCGCGGCGGTCTCCATCTTCCTGCACCTGCCCAAGCCGAGCCGTGAGAACCAGTCGCACATCGACTACCTCGGCATGGCCCTGATCGCCGCGATCACCGTCATCGTCGTGCTGGTCTGCACCAACGCCAGCAAGCCGCACACCTGGAACTGGGCCGAGGTCATCGTCTCGCTCGTCGTCCTCGTCGCCGCCTTCATCGCCGTGGAGCTCAAGGTCAAGGAACCGGTCATGCCGATGAACCTCTTCCGCAACTCCAACTTCGACGTCGCCACGCTCGGCGCCCTGCTGATCGGCGTGGCCATGTTCGGCGTGCTGAGCTACCTGCCGACCTACATCCAGATGACCACCGGCGTCACCGCCACCCAGGCCGGCCTGCTGATGTCGCCGATGATGGCCTCCGTGCTCGTCACCTCGATCGTCTCCGGCAACCTCGTCTCGAGGACCGGCAAGTACAAGGCGTTCCCGATCGTCGGCACCGCCATCATGGCCGTGGGCCTGGTGCTGCTCTCCACGCTGAAGGCGGATTCGCCGGTCTGGATGCTCTGCGTCTACACGGTGGTCTTCGGCTTGGGCCTGGGCCTCGGCCAGCAGATCCTCATGCTCATCGTCCAGGACGCCTTCCCGGCCTCGATCGTCGGCACCGCGACCGCCTCGTTCAACTACTTCAAGCAGGTCGGCGCCACCATCGGCACGGCCATCGTCGGCGGCATCTTCACCTCGCGCCTCACCGGTTTCGTGCACGACAACCTCGCCGCCGCGATGAGGCACATGGCCGCCAGCGGTGTGGCCGGCAACAAGGGTATGGACGCCATGATGGGCGCCGCGCACCTGAGCGCCAGCAACCTCACCCCCAGCGGCGTCAACGCCCTGCCCGAGATGCTGCGCACCCCGATCGTCGACGCCTACAACAGCGCCCTGCTGCCCATCTTCCTGTGGATGGTGCCGTTCATGGCCGCCGCCGTGCTCGTCTTCTTCTTCGTGCGCCAGAAGGAGCTCTCCACCACCATCGAGCGGTGATCCGGACGATATCATCGGTTAGCGGCGCTCGCACTTTGGTGTGGTTGCCAAACACGATTCTGCGGTGTTCTGCCGATTCAGCTTCGGCAACCCGTCTAAAGTGCGGGCGCGCGCACCCAAAAGGTGGTATTTAAAAAAGGAATGGCCATTTTCCGCGCTTCCGATTTTAAATACCCCCCATTTGGGTGTGCCGGTGTTGGTAGAGACTCACAAAAGTCATCGATAGAAAAATAAAATGGCGGATTTCCAACAAAATCTTTTTCTATCGTCGACTTTCGTGAGTCATATTTCCTTACTCCATAGGAATGAATGCGGTGCGGAAGCGGCACGATGATGTCGTCGCGGATTCATACCGAGTCGTTATCTCAGCAAATAATCCTTGGCCGACATAAACCGGCCATTGGGGGTGCGGTAGCTTGATTTGCCGCGATAAACGACCTGGCGTTGCTCGATCGGTATATCGAGATCGCGTCCGACGGTTTTTAGATGGCGGAAGAAATCGTCTTTCGGTGTGATGCCTGACTTGATTTCGATGAGTTGCGGCTTCAGGGAGTCGGTCATATCCATCAAATCGACCTCAACGCCGTTGGAATCGCGGTAGAAATAGAGCCGTGATTCGCTGTTGGCGTTGAATCCGCGTTTGAGCGTCTCTTCGACGATGAGGTTTTCGAACACGGCTCCGCGCTTGGGGTGGCGGATCAGTGCGTCAACGCTGCGGATGCCGAGCAAATAGCACAGCAGGCCGGTGTCGTAGAAGTAGAGTTTCGGCGTTTTCGTAAGTCGCTTGCGTGCGTTCGAGAAATATGGGGGCAGCAGAAACACGATATAACTGGCTGCGAGAACGGTCAACCACTCATTGATGGTCTCACGCCGTAGCTCCATATCCCGAGCCAGTTTTGAGGCGTTGAGCAGCTCTCCGGAATTCTGCGCGCAGAGTTTGAGGAAATTTTGGAACGTGGTGAGGTTGCGTACGGGCAGTAGCGTCGAGATGTCGCGTTGCAGATAGGTGTCGATGTAACTGCGGAAGTACACGTCTTCGGGAATGCCGGCATCGTAGATACGCGGATAGCCGCCTCGGAACATGAATTGGTCGACAGAGAAGTCGGGGTATGCGCCTTGGGTCTCTCGATAGCTCAGCGGCAGCAGCGTCAGAATTCCCACTCGGCCGGCCAATGACTCAGTAATATTCTTGTTCATCAGAAAATTCTGTGAGCCGGAGATGAGGTATTGCCCCGTTTCATGTCGTTCGTCGCTTATGGCTTGCATTTCTGGGAACAGGTCAGGTGCGAACTGCATTTCGTCGATGAATGAGTGCTTCGGTTGTAGTTCCATGAAGCCCGCAGGGTCGTTATTGGCCAGATTGCTTAGTTTTGAAGTCTCAAGATTCAGGTAGGTGTAATCGGGAAAGGCGTTGCGTAATAATGTCGATTTGCCGCTTTGACGTGGTCCCATGACAGAGACGATAGGGAACCATGTTGCCATTTGTCTGGCATGGTCGCTGAGTTCGCGCGGGATCATAAAGGACCTGATTTCAAGTTATGCAAATTGACGGTTTCGTTTTATGATAATTGACGGTTTCAAGTTATGCAAATTGACGGTTTCGTTTTATGTAATTTGTCGGTTACAAGTTATGAGGATTGATTAATTCAGTTTATGCAGATTGCCGGTTTCAACTTATGCAATCTGTCGGTTAGCTTTGTTTGCTTGCAGCTGTTACGGCGCCAAAATCGTTGGAATTCCGCCGTGTCAAAGACTTTTGGCAGGGCTTTTCGTGTTCTGGCTTGGAGCGTCCGGGCGCGTCGGGTTACGTTGAGATTGTCGGAATGATTGCTGGCGGAATCGACGGCAAGCGTTGGCCGAACGCGTCGAATCACTTCGCGGTTGCCGTGGCCGTTGATTGCCGTTTGGGCAGTTCAGTGGAACGGGGTCGGGGTGACCCGGGATCCGGGCGGTGCGTGCCCGGATTATGTGGTTCGTTTCGCGAGGCGGGTCGTACGGCTTGCCTGCGGCGACTCGGAGTAGTTTGGTAATGGCGAATTCCTGTTGCAAAACGGAGTGAGGAAAGGCGAGGCGATGGTGGTCGAGATGAAGTTGGGCGGGCAGATCCGTGAGCATCGCGAGGCGATGGGTCTCTCGCAGGACGACCTGGCCGGCAGGCTCTTCGTCTCCCGCCAGACGGTTTCGAACTGGGAGACCGGCCACACCTACCCGGACGTGCAGAACCTCCTGCTCCTCGGCAATCTTTTCGACATCACACTGGACGAGTTGGTCAAGGGGGATGTGGAGAAGATGGATGAGGAGATTAGGCGCAACAGACGCAGGATTCTGTTTTTGGTGGTTGTTCAATGGGCGTTGGTCGTATTCCTCACCGCTTATGTCTTCTTCGATTCCTATACGCATGGAAGGTATTGGAAGCCGTATTGGAGCATGGTCGTCATTCCGGTGGGCCTTATTTGCATTGGTGTCGGAGTGTATTCCGAGAAGTTGCAGAAAAAGGCGGATATCGCGACGTTCAGGGAGTTGCTGTCCTATATTTCCGGCAAGCCGGTGGACCGCACCCATCGCAACAGCATCTTGTCGCTTGCCGCTGGCGTGCTCGTAGCCGTCATTGTGCTTGGAATCGATATCTGGCTGGGTTGGTGAAAGAGGTCGTTTGTCGATGTCTGGATTGCGTCCTGACTGTTAAAGAACGGGCTCTTATGACTGCTAAGGTTCCGTTTCTGCACTGGACCGTGTTGTTTCGGTGGCGAAACGGACTCTGGTTGTTGCTTAGGTCCCGTTTCTTCACTGAGGGATGGCTTGGGTCCTGTTTCTTCACTGGAACCGATGCTTACTGTTGAGAAACGGGTTCTGGCGGCCGCTAAGGTCCTGTTTTGTCACTGGATTGTGCGGTTGCTGTTGAGAAACGGGTTCTAAGTGCGGCTTAGGTCCCGTTTCTTCACTGGACGCTGATTTGGTGCGCTGGTTATTGGTCTCTGTAGGAGGCGATTGCGAAACCTGAGTCAAAAAGGCTCAGGTTTTTTCTTGAATTCGGGAATAGAACTTGAGATTAAAAGTTGAGTATAGTAGGCTCAGGTTTTGGAACGTGTAGCAGGTGCGAACCTGGATGCGGGCCGCGGGCGACGAAGCGAACGCCGCGCAGCGGTGCCGGACCCGAGCGAACAGATGTGAACGAACGAATACAAGGAGAAACGAATATGGGACGTGCAGTAGGAATTGATTTGGGCACCACGAACTCTTGCATCGCGACGCTCGAGGGCGGCGAGCCCACGGTCATCGTGAACGCCGAGGGCGCCCGCACCACCCCGTCGGTGGTCGCGTTCAGCAAGTCCGGCGAGATACTCGTCGGCGAGGTCGCCAAGCGCCAGGCGGTCACCAACGTCGACCGCACCATCAGCTCGGTCAAGCGCCACATGGGCACCGATTGGTCGGTGGACATCGACGGCAAGAAGTGGACCCCGCAGGAGATCTCCGCGCAGGTGCTGATGAAGCTCAAGCGCGACGCCGAGGCCTATCTGGGCGAGCCGGTGACCGATGCGGTCATCACCTGCCCCGCATACTTCAACGACGCACAGCGCCAGGCCACCAAGGACGCGGGCAAGATCGCGGGCCTGAACGTGCTGCGCATCATCAACGAGCCCACGGCCGCGGCATTGGCTTACGGCCTTGAGAAGGGCAAGGAAGACGAGCGCATCCTGGTCTTCGACCTCGGCGGCGGCACCTTCGATGTGTCCCTGCTGGAGATCGGCAAGGACGACGACGGCTTTGCCACCATCCAGGTGCAGGCCACCAACGGCGACAACAAGCTCGGCGGCGACGATTGGGACCAGAAGGTCATCGACTGGCTCGTCGGCGAGGTCAAGAACAAGTACGGCGTCGACCTCTCGAAGGACAAGATCGCGCTGCAGCGCCTGAAGGAAGCCGCTGAGCAGGCCAAGAAGGAGCTCTCCAGCTCCACCGAGACCTCGATCTCGATGCAGTATCTGGCCATGACCCCCGACGGCACGCCCGTGCACCTCGACGAGACCCTGACCCGCGCGCACTTCGAGGAGATGACTTCCGACCTGCTCAACCGTTGCCGCACGCCGTTCAACAACGTGCTGCACGACGCGAACATTTCCGTCTCCGACATCGACCACGTGGTCCTCGTCGGCGGCTCCACCCGCATGCCCGCCGTGAAGGACCTGGTCAAGGAGCTCACCGGTGGCAAGGCCGCGAGCCAGTCCGTCAACCCGGACGAGGTCGTGGCGGTCGGCGCCGCGGTGCAGTCCGGCGTCATCAAGGGCGACCGCAAGGACGTCCTCTTGATCGACGTCACCCCGCTTTCCTTGGGCATCGAGACCAAGGGCGGCATCATGACCAAGCTCATCGACCGCAACACCGCCATCCCGACCAAGCGCAGCGAGGTCTTCTCCACGGCCGAGGACAACCAGCCCTCCGTGCTGATCCAGGTCTATCAGGGCGAGCGCGAGTTCGCCCGTGACAACAAGCCGCTGGGCACCTTCGAGCTGACCGGCATCGCGCCGGCGCCGCGTGGCGTCCCGCAGATCGAGGTCACCTTCGACATCGACGCCAACGGCATCGTGCACGTCTCCGCCAAGGACAAGGGCACCGGCAAGGAGCAGTCCATGACCATCACCGGCGGATCCGCCCTGCCGAAGGACGAGATCGACCGCATGGTCAAGGAAGCCGAAGCCCACGAGGCCGACGACAAGAAGCGCAAGGAGGAGGCCGAGACGCGCAACACCGCCGAGTCCTTCGCCTACCAGATGGAGAAGATGGTCAACGACAACAAGGCCAAGCTCTCCGACGACGTGGCCAAGGAGGTCACCGACGACGTCAACGCGCTCAAGGAGGCCCTGAAGGGCGACGACATCGACAAGATCAAGGCCGCCCAGGAGAAGCTGACCACCTCTTCGCAGAAGATCGGCCAGGCCCTCTACGCTCAGCAGGGCGCCGAAGGTGCCGCCGGAGCCCAGGGTGCCGCCGGTGCCGCGGGCGCGGGCAGCGCGAACGCCTCCGGCTCCTCCTCGTCCGATGACGACGACGTGGTGGATGCCGAGGTCGTGGACGATGACGACGACAAGAAGGACAACAAGTAATCGTGTCCGGGTTCGATAAGGACGCCTATCTCAAGGACCTGCCGGATCCCGACGAGGCATGGCTCCGCTCCTTTGGCGGGGTCCATGCCTCGGACGCCGGATCCGGCGGTCCCGCCGGTGGCAGCGGGCATGGCGCCCCGGTCGGGCCCGAGCGATCCAAGGCCGGCGATACCGGCAAGAAGGCGGGTGAAACCATGAGCTCCGAAGAAGCCAGGAACGAGGACGACGAAGCGAAGCGGGCCGCGCGGGACGCCGCAGCCTCGGCCGCCGGTAATGACGGCGACGCCGCTGAGGCCGCTGGTGCCGATGCCGCGAACAATGGTGCCGGTGCTGGTACCGACGCCGGTTCGAACGCCGCGGACGGCAAGGCCGATGCGAGCGTTGACGGCGGCGATAACGCTGGCGACGCTAACGCGGATACGGATGCGGACGCAGACGCTGCGGACGGCAAGGACGGCGAGGGCGACGGCAACAAGCTGACGCCGCTCGGCCAGGCCAAGAAGGAAGCCGCCGACTACCTCGAGGCGCTCCAGCGCGAGCGCGCCGAGTTCGTCAACTTCCGCAACCGCTCCAAGAAGGAACAGGAGATCTTCCGCCAGCACGGCATCATCGACGTGCTGACTGCGCTGCTCCCGGCGCTCGACGACATCGACCGCATCCGCGAGCACAGCGAGATGGACGATTCGTTCACCGCCGTGGCCACGAAGATCGACAAGGCCTTCGAGAAGTTCGGCGTCGAGAAGTTCGGCGAGAAGGGCGAGACCTTCGATCCGACCAAGCACGAGGCCATCCTCCACAAGCCGGACGCGAACGCGACCGAGGAGACCGTCGACACGGTGGTGGAGGCCGGCTACCGCATCGGCGAGCGCGTCATCCGCGCGGCCCGCGTGGTGGTGGCGTCTCCGCAGGCCTAGCGGGGTTCCGCATATGCCGTTGGTGCGGCTCCCCGCTGGTCGGAGGGCCGCACTTATTGGTATCGGGCGTGAGAACGGCGGCGCCCGGCGGAACAGCACAGGCTGAGCCCCAAAAGGAGGGCAGTGATTATGGCCGAGAATGAATGGCTGAACAAGGATTTCTACAAGGTGCTCGGCATCTCGAAGGATGCCAGCGATCAGGAGATCACCAAGGCTTACCGCAAGCTCGCGCGTAAGTACCATCCGGACCTCAACAAGACGAAAGAGGCAGAGGAGAAGTTCAAGGACATCTCCGAGGCCTACGACGTGCTCAACAACAAGGAAGAGCGCAAGAAGTACGACGCCATCCGCCAGTTCGCCGGTGGCGGGGCGCGCTTCGCCGGCGGCAGCGGGCAGGGCGGATTCGGCGGGGGAGCCTCCGACTTCTCCGACATCTTCGGCTCGATGTTCGGCGGCGGTGCCGGCGGCCCGGGCAACGTCCACTTCTCGACCTCGGGCGGCGGGCCGAGCAACCTCAACGACATCTTCTCGATGTTCGGCAACGCGGCGGGCCAGGGCGCCGGCGGCTATGCCGGTGCCGGCGCGCCGTTCGGCGGCATGGGCGGCGGGTCCAGCACCTACCGTGAGCCGCCGAAGCCCAGGCGCGGCGAGGACCGCAACTCGAAGATCACGCTGACGTTCCGACAGGCGGTCAAGGGCGCCACGGTCTCGCTGAAGGCCGGCGGGCGCAAGTTCAAGACCCGCATCCCGGCAGGCGTGAAGACCGGCCAGAAGATCCGACTGCCCGGCAAGGGGCGCACCGGCATCGACGGCGGCGCGAACGGCGACATGTACCTGCACATCACCGTCCGTGACGACCCGAAGTTCTCGATGGAGGGCCACGACATCGTGATGCCGCTGCCGATCACCATCGGCCAGGCGGTGTCGGGAGCGCGCGTGAAGGCGCGTGACTTCGACGGTGACGAGGTGACGTTCAAGGTGCCGGCCGGCACGTCGAGTGGCACCGAGGTGCGCGTCGGCGGCAAGGGCGTTCCCGGCCACGACGGCGACTTGGTCGGCCGTGTCGAGATTCGCGTGCCGTCCAAGCCCACCATGGCGCAGAAGCGTGACGCCAAGGAATTCGACAAGAGCGCCGGCGAGTACGTCGACGAGGTGGCGAAAGAGCGGCTGTGACCGCCTGACGGCTGTCGCTTGTCGATTGTGGTGTCAGCTGTCAGCCGGACCGGCTGAGTCAATGTTGTCGGCTGGACCGGTGGCGTAGACGCGTTGCCGGTTCGGTCGACGGGGCCACGTCGGACCAGTGGCTCGGTCGGCTTGGTCTGCGGGACGAGCCGATGGTTTGGTCGGCTTGGCTGACAGGGCTGGCGTTGGCGGACCGTCTGGTTAGGTCGACAGAGCCGGACGCTGTCGGTCCGGTCTCGAGCTAGTTTGGCAGGATAGGCGCCGGTCTCACGGTAGGTGTCGATACCGAAACGGCCGGCGTCATCGACGTCACCGGGGCAGCCGGAACCGGGCAATCGGCGATGCTGGCGCATGGCCGCATCGGATAGGCATAACGGCCGCATCAGACGGATTCGATGTATCGGGTGTGGCGGAAGATATAAGTAAACGGACGGAACGGCAGAAACCGGTGGAACGGCCGAACCGGTGAGGAGACCGGAACCGGCGAAACGATAGGAGATGGAACTGATGGCGCGAATCTCACATGAGGTGCAGGCCTTGTATGGGCTGTGCGCCGTCGCGCTCGTGGAGCGGCGCGCCGACCTGGACGGTGCCGACAACGTGGGCTTCGACATCGACCTGCCCGTCTTCAGCGTCGGCCGCGCCGCGCAACTGGCCGACATCCACCCCCAGACCCTGCGCCAGTACGACCGCCAGGGGCTCATCGTGCCGCAGCGCACCGAAGGCGGCGCCCGCCGCTACTCCCTGCGCGACGTCGACAAGCTGGCGCAGGCCCAGCGCATGAGCCAGGGCGAGGGCATCAACCTCGCCGGCATCTCGCGCATCCTCGACCTGCAGGAGGAGAACCGGCAGCTGCGGCGAGAGGTGGAACGGCTCAACCGTCCGCGCGGATCCAGCGTGTTCGCGGCGGATCCCGACGGCGGCATCACCGAGGTGCAGCGCTCGCGCCAGGCCCGTCGTTGGCGTCACGACGTGCGCGCCCGTGTCCGCGAGCTGCCCGCGCGCCCCTACTATCGTGACTATCGCGATGCAAATGCTGATGCCGGTGCTGCCGGTACCGATGGCGCTGCCTCGGACTCGGATTCCAATGGCCAAAGGGCCAGCCAGGCATATGAGCATGGTGCCGTCGGTGACGGTTCCGGCCGTCACTCTTCCCTCGGTACCGATGCCGCCGATGCCCAATCCCGCGACCACAATCGCGGCATGTTCGACGACGACCCGTTCGTCGCCGCCCGCTCCATGGTCGTCTGGGGCGATTATTTCGACTGACCGCTGCCGTGGGGCTGGCCGGTTTCGCCGGATTCACTATGACGGTAGGCTTGGTAGAGCTGATTGCACTTTGGAAGAATGGACTGAACACGATGAACGCGACGGGCCTGAACGATGAGACACGTGACGATGCCAGCGGCATGACGGCGCTCAGGGCCGTGCTGTGGGATATGGACGGCACGCTGATCGATTCGGAGCCCTACTGGCACCAGGCCGAGATGGACATCGCGCGAGAGCATGGCGGTTCGTGGAGCGAGGCGCTTGGCTGGGAATGCTCGGGCAAGGCATTGCCCGTGGTCGCCAGCAGGATGATCGAGCACGGCACGCGGCTTTCGTCCGAGCGGATCGCACAGGGGCTGATCGAGAGCGTGGCCCGCCAGGAGGCCGAGCGGATGCCGTGGATCGAGGGCGTGGAGGACGTGCTGCGCTCGCTCGCCGCCGCCGGCATTCCCTCGGTTTTGGTCACGGCGTCACCGCGCCGCATGGCCGAGAACCTCCTGCGCCAGGCTCCCGAAGGCGTGTTCGTCGGCTACGTCTGCGGCGATGACGACCTGCCCAAGAAGCCCGATCCCGCGCCGTATCTCGCCGCCGCGAAGGTCGTTGGCATCGAGGTGCCAGGTGATGGCAGCCGCGATGGTGTTGGCATTGGCGCCGATGAGCGTAGTGGCGTTGGCGGCGGTAAGAATGCCGCTGACGATGGCGAGCATGACGATGTTGCCCGCAGGCGTGCGTTCCGCAGGGAGATGGCCCGTTGCGTGGCCATCGAGGACTCCATGACCGGCATCGAATCGGCCGCAGCCTCGGGCGCGACCACCATCGCGCAGACCGGTTTCATCGACATCGACACGTCCACCGGCCCGCAATTCGCCTCGGTCGATGGCTACGCCGGCCTGACCGCCGCTAGTCTGGAGCGCTACGTCACCCGCCGTCTTCGCGTGCGGTGAGCGCGGAGCGTTGGCGCGTACGGCGTCGGATATGACGAAACCCCTCGGATTCCCGAGGGGTTTCTGTGTGGCGGAGGATGCGAGATTCGAACTCGCGAGGCTGTTACACCAACACGCTTTCCAAGCGTGCGCCATAGGCCACTAGGCGAATCCTCCAGCATGCGCGCGGCGAATACCTCGCCAGCACACAACTTAAATAAGATACCATGCCTTCAAGACGTTCGCAATCCCCGAAAACAGGCGTGTCCGCATCGAGATGCGTTCCGTCCGCATGGGAGCCCGTTCCGGCATGCCAAAAGCGGGCCCGCGGCGACCTCCGTCAAGGAGATGCCGCGAGCCCGCCTTCGTGCTATTCAATCTGAAAATCTATGTCGGTCGAACCTCAGCCCGGAACCTCAAGTCCAAAGCCCGAAGCTCAAAGTCTCGAGCCCGAAGCCTCAGTCCTTGGTCTCGATGGCGAAGTTGCGCTCATAGTGCAGGAACATCGTGGCGCCGTAGCGGTCCACGTCGCGGTGCGTGAAGAGCATGCGGATCGCGAAAGCGGTCTGCACGTCGTAGGGCAGCGCCTTGAAGGCCGCATGCGCGTCCCAGTTCGGCGGCGCGATGGCCTTGTTCGGCACGTAGGCATAGCCGTAGCCGTCCTCGTCCACGTAGCCCATGAAGGGCAGGTCCCACGCGTTGTGGTCGGTCAGCTGCTTCTTGAAGTCCTCAACCTGGGCCAGCGACTCGTCGCTGATGCCGAATTTCCTGGCCACCTTGTTGGCCGCCGCGGTCTTTTCGGCCGGGGTCTTGCCGTAGAGCGACGGGTCTACGACGATGGTTTTCTCATCTGCCATGATGCTTCCTTCCTATCGGCCAAAATGCCAATGGATGGCGGAACCGCGGGGCGCAGAGCATGTTAGATGGAACATCCCTTTCACCACCACAATCCCTCTCGGTGTTTCCGACACAATGCTGTGCCGATTTCCTCAGTGTAGCACAGTCGTGGCGTTTAGAAGCGTTCATTTATGTGCGTTTTGTTGCCACTGCGTGCATTCCGCCATTCCCCGACGATTTGTCTGTCCGGCCCTGACGCCTTCTCCCAATTGCCCATCAAACCGAACAAAAAAAATGTTCGTTTCACGTAAAAGAAAGACAAGAATCAGTAGCTGTCGAGAAAATTGATGGCTTGCCGAGGAGTGCGATACGTATGAGCCATATGTTCCCATGGCTGATACGCTTTGCACGGTCATCATCAAGTCGACGATATCAAAAGATTCATTAGAGGGAGCGTGGCTTAAGAACGCTTGGTAGGCGAGTGCCCTCGGTTATTGCTTATTGCTATTCGTTGGCTTCTCAGATGTCCTGGTCTCAGGAGCCTTTTCCTCATGCCAATTCCGATCGTTGAACTCTATGGGCAATCCGTTTTCCGCGCCGGCTAATCCCATTATCCGGATTTGGTTGATGGCGCTGGTCCTGAGGAAAGGCCAGATACGCCGCATTGCCTCATTGGCAGAGACCGATTCCGAGAAAGCGGCTATGTATTCCACTTCGACCGAAGCCTTGAGATATTTTCCAGCTGGTTCATTGGTCTTTTTATCGGCAGAGGATTGTATGGAAATTTCAATCCTGATTTGGGCCTGCGTGATATGGTTTCTGTCCTCGCCACGCAGTCTCTTGCAAGAGGTCGATACCTGCTTGTTGAAAGCCAGCGATTTCTTGGGCTTCCTGTTCTCTATGACTCCACTGGACATAGCGAGGTCAAGGTTGGTTATTGCTGCTGCGACCATGCGATACTGACCTCTATTCGTTGCTACTCGACGTAGGAGAGGCTGGTTTCCTCCGTGGCCTCGTTGAGTACACCATCATGCTCGTATTCCCAAGTGAATGCCTCTTCCGGTTTCGGAGGCACGAAAGCGGTTCCGTGGCTTTGCAGTTCGACTGCCACGGCGAGGGCATAGTTCCTTATTTCTGATGCCTTGGGATCGTAATAGTAGTTTTCGAATTCAGCGATTTTCTGCGGTTGCTCGCCAAGGAACGCTGCTACGTCTTCAACAGTGAGCCCCTCTTTTTGGCGTCGGAAAACCAAGGCGTGCTTGAGGTCGAGGAAATCGGCATAGTTGGAGGCGGCGATACGGTCAAAATCCTCGCTGGCGTAGCGGTCTTCGATTGGCATGGCTCCTCCTTAACCCGTTACTAATTCTTGACACAAAAAGTACAAGCCATACTAGCATGGCCCCACGTCTGGTTCCGGTATTGGTTGAATCGGTCTTGCGCATCGGCGATTGCGGTGTTCTGTAAGCTTTTGATTTCATCAGACGAATATCCGTCAATTGCTTTCTTGCTTAGCAACAAGCCCACGAACTCAGGAGTACGTTTGTCGTCTTCCGAATAGTACAGACGGTAGGGTGCATCATCCAGCTGATACCGCAGTTCCCATATATCTGGTTGTGTGGCGCAAGGGCTGAGAGGCGGGTAATAATCGGAGTAATCGAGTTGTCCCTTTGCCGCTTCCAGACAAAGAGCCTTTAACTCGCCCTTGAAACGGTGCTGTTTGGCCGGAGCCAGGCTTATGCATAGGCTTTCGAGCTCATCATCCAGGAAGCAGCGTACTGCCGTGGCACACTTGTGGAATGCGCGTGGCGAAGGCGCGGGCGTGAAGCAGATTGAGTCTGCCGCTTTCCTTTGTTCCATAGATGACCGCCGTTGTAGAAGATGAGTTGAATGCATTCAAGATTACCATGTAATGAAGAGCTAGCTGAGACCGGCAATCATGCAGGGCGCGGGAACTGTTAGGATTTCGGTAATGTTTTGGATGGCGGAGACGGGGCGACGGGGCGCGGATTACCATGGGGTATTGGCTTGAACGAAGGGGTTTCGCGAACGGTGCGCCGCCGCGGAACGCCCGAAGACGATTGCGACAAGGGGCATGCGCATGCGTGGAGGAATCGACCCGGCGTGGCCGAAGGGCGTCCGACGGCCTCGCGCGCGCAAGAGGCCACTTGGATCGTCTCGACGAATGAGACCGGCAAGCGCAATCGACCAGATTGGCTGGATTGGCCGGATTGACCAGACTGACAAGATCGTCAGGCTCGATGAGACCGACCAGCCTGAAGCAATCAGCAAGACTTACCGAACCAACCAAACCGACAAGGCAGATGAGACGATGATGCACGGTATGCACAGTTCGCACGATTTTTCCCGGATCGCGGCCAGGAGCGTGGCGGCGCTCGCGACCGCGGCATGCGCCCTGACGCTGGGCGTGGCTCCCGCGCAGGCGGCGAGCGACACGAATCTCAGCGGCGTTGGGGGATCCGGCAGCACGTCGGCCGTGGCGCGGTCAGGCCGCGGCAACGCCAGCACAGGCAAGACCATTGGCAACCAGAGCGCTTGGGTCTCGAACGCCGCGGATGCACCGAAGGACGCCATGCCCGACAATCCCAGCCAGAAGCTTCCCGACAAAGTGAGCGCCGCCGTGCCGGATGACGCGACCGTGGTCTCAAAGGATCTCGCCGTCACCTCCGATGGCCAGGTCAAGGACCTGCGCACCGGCCAGCCCGTCACCGACCCGAAGCTCGTGGGCACCAAGGACAAGCAGCCCGACCCGCTCGCCAAGACCGGCGGCAGGCACTTCATCCCCGTTGAGGCCAGCAGGGTGAAGCAGGCCGTCGAGCAGAACGGCGGCGACGCCAACGCTGGCGGCGGTTCCGGCACTGGTTCAAATGCAGGCTCGAGCCAGGGTTCGTCCTCATCCAATGGGGGAGCGAACGGTTCGAACGCGGGTTCTGCCGCTGACGACGGTGCCAACGCCGGTTCCGGCGCGGGCAGCCAGAGCGGTCAGGGCAACGATCTCAGTGGTGCCCAAGGCCAGTCGTCCCAGCCGAACGCCCAGTCCGGCCAATCTGCCCAGTCCTCGGTCGCACGCCAATCCGCGGACCGTCGCCTTTCCACCGGTAACAGGAACGGTATCGTTCGCAATGTGGCTCTCACCAACGGCGGCTGGGGCGCCTATTGGGGCAACTATAACGGCACCCAGGCGTTCTTCAAAGGCGACGGCAGCCTCTTCGCCCAGCAGGCCAAAGGCGTGGTCGACGTCTCGTATGCGCAAGGCTATATAGATTGGCAGACTGCCAAGAATAATGGCGTCGAAGGTGCGATTATCCGTATCGCTTATGGTCAAGATAATGGCTATGACGACCAGGCATTGCGGAATATCAGCGAATGCAAGCGTCTGGGCATTCCGTTCGGCATCTATCTCTATTCGTATGCATATAACGACTACATGGGTGCGGCCGAAGGCAGCAACGTCGTCAATCTGCTTCGTGGCGCGGGCGTGAGTCCCGGTGATCTGAGCTATCCGATCTATTATGATTTGGAGAATTGGACTTGGGCTGGACATGCCCCGCCCACAAGTCCGTATGTCTACGATGGCATCGTCAATAACTTCTTCATGCAGGTACAGCTTTCCGGATATGGGAATGTCTCTGTTTATTCCTATGCGGGTTATCTCGAGGGGGCACTCAATTCCAACAACATCCATAGCCGTACCAACTGGGTCGCTTCCTATGGTTCCCATCCCGGCGTCTTGGGAACGTACGGTTGGCGCGACTTTAATTTCCCCAACAATTACCGTGGATGGCAGTATGCGGACAATGGCAATATCCCGGGAATCGGAACCGTCGATATGGATGTATTCGGCAATTACAATGCGGTCGATGACATCAGCCTCTTGTGGGTGGTACGCGATGAGGATATAGCCGTCGGTGCGGCAGTGACGAATTCAAGCTCGAACATTGAGTACAAATGGCAGTCCTATGATGTGAACACTCATATTTGGAAGGACATCGCTGATTGGAATAGTGCCAATTGGGCCGGCTGGGAAGCGGAACCCGGAGACTATTGGCTCCACCTTGAAGTGAGGGATGGGCAGACGCATCGGTCAATCGGCACACGGACCATCGCGTTCCACTATACGGCTGGTAGTGCTGCGATTACGGGCACATACGCGGGATGGAACGGCAACGGGATTCTGTTGGGTATGAATTCCAATGATTCCCGAGCCGGCTATAAGATCAAGATCTACGACTACAACGCCCAAAAATGGATCGAATGCTTTAACGGGCAATGGGCCAACTGGCATCCGCGCCCTGGCGTGTATTGGACTCACTTCGAACTCTACACACCTGACGGTAGAAAAGCCGATACCAGGACGTATGCTTTCGGCGTCTAGCCGATACTGGAATCCGAAGAAAGGTATTCTCGGAATCGTACAGGTGGAATTGAATGAGGTGTGTGCCTGGAAAGTTTTCAGCTTCCGGGCACACACCTCATTGTTGTTGCAGTGGCTTTCGCGAATATTTCTTACGAGAAGCGTTGCTGCCGTTGCGTGGTGAGCTTACAGATCGGACATGATGATCTTGTCGTCGGCAACCTGCTTGAGGTGCTGGCCATAGGGGCTCTTGCCGTACTTGTGGGCGGCTTCGAGCAGCTGGTCGCGTCCGATCCAGTTGTTCTCGTAGGCGATCTCCTCGAGGACGGCGATGGGCAGGCCCTGCGCGCGCTCGACGGTGCGCACGAACTCCCCGGCCTCGTAGAGCGAGTCCATGGTGCCGGTGTCGAGCCAGGCGTAGCCACGGCCCAGCGTCATCACGTTGAGCGACCCATCCTCCAGATACATCTTGTTGAGGTCGGTGATCTCCAGCTCGCCGCGTGCCGAGGGTTTGACCTGCTTGGCGAAGTCCACGACGCGGTTGTCGTAGAAGTAGAGACCGGTCACCGCGTAGTTCGAGGCGGGATGCTCCGGCTTCTCGACGATGCTGATGGCGCGGTGGTCCTTGTCGAACTCGACGACGCCATAGCGCTCCGGATCGTCGACGTAATAGCCGAACACGGATGCGCCGTGCTTCGCCTCGGCGGCGCGCTTGAGCACCTGGCTCAGGCCGTTGCCGTAGAAGATGTTGTCGCCGAGCACCAGCGCGCAGGAGTCCCCGCCGATGAAGTCCTCGCCGAGCACGAATGCCTGGGCGAGTCCGTCGGGGCTGGGCTGCACCTTATAGGAGAGGTTGAGCCCGAACTGGCTGCCGTCGCCGAGCAGCCGCTCAAAATTCGGTAGGTCCTTCGGCGTGGAAATCACCAGGATGTCACGGATTCCGGCGAGCATGAGCACGCTCATCGGATAGTAGATCATCGGCTTGTTGTAGACGGGAAGCAGCTGCTTCGAGGTCACCGTGGTCAATGGATAAAGGCGGGTACCTGAACCGCCCGCAAGAATGATGCCTTTCATGGAATCTCCTTAGTCCTGATTCTGCTTGCGCTTGGCTACGTACTGATCCAGGAGCTTCTCCCAGTCAGCGGGTTCGAATCCGGTCTCGCGGATCTTGGCGAGGTCCAGCGCGCAATGGTGCGGACGGCGCGAGCCACCCGTCTGGGTGGCATAGGTGTCCACGGAATTGGCGTCGATGTACTTGGTGTCGACGCCTTCCATTTCGAAGATCTTGGCCGCGATGTCGTACCAGGAAGCCACGCGACCGGCGCCCGTGAGATTGTAGGTGCCGTATTCGCAGTTGTGGTCGAGCAGGTGGAACATTCCCTTGACGAGGTCCGCGACGAAGGTCAGGCGACCCGTTTGGTCGCTTGGCGCCTGCGCGGTCTGCTTGTGGGTCTCTGCGGCTTGTTCGGCCAGGCCGAGCATACGGGTCACGAAGTTCTTGCCGTCGCCGACGATCCAGCTCGAGCGGATGATGTAGTGGCGCGGAACCGTCGAGATGATGGCGTCGGCCGCGGCCTTGGTCTGGCCGTAGACACCCAGGGGCGCGAATCCCTCGTCCTCGCGATGCTGTTCAGCCGTTCCGTCGAACACATAGTCGCTAGAGATGTGGATCAGCGTGATGCCGTGGCGGGTGGCCACACGGGAGAGGTTCACGACGCCTTCGACGTTAGTGCGCCAGGCGGTCTTGCGACCTTCCGGGGTCTCGGCCTTGTCGACCGCGGTGAACGCCGCGGCGTTGATGATGGTGCCGTAGAGGTCCCAGTCGTAGTTCTCATAGACGCTGGGGTCGGCGATGTTGAAGGTGTCGGAGTCGACGAATTCGAAGCCGTCGAGCCCGTGCTGCTCCACATAGTCGCGTACCGCGTGGCCGAGCTGGCCATTGCAGCCCGTCACCAGCGTGCGCTTGGGATCCATCGGCTTGGCGTCCTTGAGCATCGGGTGGTGCAGGTCGGCCTCGCTGCGTTCGCTCTGCTCGAGCGGAATCGGCCACTCGATATGCAGGTCGGGGTCGGCGAGGTTGACGAAGGTGTAGGTCTTCTTCTGCTCGAGCGACCAGTGCGCGTTGACCAGGTAGGTGTAGACCGTGCCGTCCTGGAGCGCCTGGAAGCTGTTGCCTACGCCGCGCGGCACGTAGATCGCGCGCGAGGGGTCGAGCCGGGTGGTGTAGACCTGGCCGAAGCTCTCGCCGGGGCGCAGATCGACCCACGCGCCGAAGATCTCGCCGGCCGCGATGGAGATGTACTTGTCCCAGGGCTCGGCGTGGATGCCGCGGGTGACGCCCTTGGTGGCGTTGTAGCTGATGTTGTTCTGCACCGGGCCGAAGTCGGGCAGGCCGAGCGCGGTCATCTTGGCGCGCTGCCAGTTCTCCTTGAACCAGCCGCGGTTGTCGCCGTGCACCGGCAGGTCGAACACCAGCAGTCCGGGGATGTTGGTCTTGGTGACCTTCAGGTCCTTCTCGAAGTCAAATGCCATGATGCAGCCTCACTGACCCTGTTTCTTGTACTTGGCCTCGGTGGCGGCCTTGGCGGGGCGCCACCAGCTCTCGTTGTCCGTGTACCACTGGATGGTCTGCTTGAGGCCCTCGGCGAAGTCGGTGTGCTTCGGCTTCCAGCCCAGCTCGGTCATCAGCTTGGTGGGGTCGATCGCGTAGCGGCGGTCGTGGCCAGGGCGGTCGCGCACCCAGTCGAAGGCGTCCTCGGGCTGGCCCATCACGCGCAGGATGTCGTGGAGCACGTCGAGGTTGTTGCGCTCGCCGTCGGCGCCGATGAGGTAGGTCTCGCCGAGCCGGCCCTTGGTCAGGATGGTCCACACGGCGCTGGAATGGTCCTCGGTGTGGATCCAGTCGCGCACGTTGAGGCCGTTGCCATAGAGCTTCGGGCGGATGCCGTCAAGGATGTTGGTGACCTGGCGCGGAATGAACTTCTCCACGTGCTGGTAGGGGCCGTAGTTGTTGGAGCAGTTGGAGATCGTGGTGCGCAGGCCGTAGGTGCGGTGCCAGGCGCGGACCATCATGTCGGCGCTGGCCTTGCTGGACGAATACGGGCTGGACGGGCGGTACGGGGACTCCGGGGTGAAGCGGTGCGGGTCGTCGAGCGCGAGGTCGCCGTAGACCTCGTCGGTACTGATCTGGTGGTAGCGCACGTCGTACTTGCGCGCGGCCTCCAGCAGGCGGTAGGTGCCCACGATGTTGGACTGGATGAACGGTTCCGGGTCGATGATCGAATTGTCGTTGTGGGACTCGGCCGCGTAGTGCACGATGGCATCGTGGCCGGGCACGATCTTGTCCAAGAGCTCGGCGTCGCACACGTTGCCGTGCACGAACTCGACCTGGTCCTCCGGCAGGCCCGCGATGTTCTCGATGTTGCCGGCGTAGGTCAGCGCGTCGAGCACGGTGACGTGCGTCTCGGGGTGGTTGTTGGCCACATAATGCACGAAGTTCGAGCCGATGAAGCCGCAGCCACCGGTGACGATGATGTTCTTAGGTTGGAATTCTTCAGTCATGGTTGCCATTCTACGTGTCGGTATCAACGTCAGCCAATGTTAGACAGAATTTACTTACGAACCAAACGATACGGTGTCAAATAGCGAGGATAGTGTTAGACCCATTATCGTTTCTAACATTTGTGATGCCGTAGCTTATAATTGACGTTACCGGTTTATTATTCATTAGTCGTATGGGATTGAAAGAGGATGATGGAACACGTTACACAGAGAAAAACAGCAACTCCACGTAACTCGAGTTTGGAGTTGCTGCGAATTCTCGCAATGTTTATGATTATTGGTTTCCATCTCATGCAACGAAACTCAGAAGATGTCCTACGAACACAGCCACCTTCAATTTCCAAATTCCTTTTTGAGATGGTCATACTTGATGGCGGTTGGATTGGCAATATTATATTTTTTACTATTTCAGCTTGGTTCATAGCTGGTAAGCAGGGGAAAACTCCTTCGATCAAAAGTTGCTGTAAACGCGCTTGGCTGTTAGAACGAGAAGTCTTGTTCTGGAGTATTATTCTTTTCTTTGCCAGTATGTATTTTCATAAATCTATTCCGTCATTCAAATCGGAATTTCATCTTTTCTGGTCCCTTACGCCAACACTGCATAGCTTATGGTGGTACGTGACCTGCTATATGATTTTTTTGCTTCTCTCACCTTTCCTCATTAAGGCATTGAAATCATTACAACGCTCAGGTCACGCTTTGCTTTGCTTGCTGAGCATAGGTGTCGGAAGTATTTGGACATTAATACCCAACGAAACAATCGACTTCAATTCAACATCAGTTTTTATTTTCATTTATTGGTTTATATTGATTTCTTACTACCGTTGGTACATGAGTGAATTTTCAACTAAACAGTGTTGGCTACTGATTCTTGCTGGTGAAATAATCAATCTGCTTTACTGGATACCGACCAACTACATATCAGCTGCAAAAGACTATCAATACTTTATTTTCTTTAACGGGAAATTACCAACAGTATTGATTGGTTTTAGTCTTTTTCTGCTCTTTGAACGAATACATTTCTATAATCGCTTTATCAATTGTGTCGCATCAACGATGCTAGGAGTCTATCTAATTCACCGACATCCTGTCATCAACGATGTTCTTTGGACACACTTCTTCCCCTTTGTAACAATTTGGAATTGGGATCACTCCTTCTTTAGGGCGTTACTTCTTATCCTCAGCGTTCTGCTTACTTGTATTGTTCTTGATCTCATCAGAGAGGTGCTGTTCGCTATCTCAATAAATCGGCATCAAGGTCATCTATTTGAAATTTGCTGGAACAGCAGACCAGCTCAAAAGGTGCGTACTTTAATATCACAAAAATAGCAAAAACTATATAAACAGCTATCTTTTCATTTAGATTATCCGTTAAATGCTTATTGATAACAAAGAACATTGATGCTGGTGTTCTGATAACGTCCGGTTTGTTGCTCACTTTTGGTTTTCGGCCTTAATTACCTGTTTGCGGTGTTTCGACGTCTCTTCGATTCTGGGTTCGAGTAGAGACATGTCCAGGTAGCGGCGTTCAGGCCAGTTCTGCGTGACGTGCAGGATCCTCGCGGTGACGAGCATGAGAGCGCTGCGCTCGTCGGGGAACTGGCCGATAGTCCTTGTCCTCCGCCATATCTAGCGGTTGAGGCGTTCTATCATGTTGTTGGCGCGGATTCGCTGTCAGTGCTCCATGGGGAATTCTGAGAGTTGGCATGCCGTAGCCTCGCAGATACCCTCGCACAGGTAGACGGCCTTCCCAACTTTAACGAGGACCCTACCCCGGTCCTCCATGGCGAACACGGCCCTGAGCTTAGCGGCGACGGGTTTGCATCTCCTCCTCGGTAACTTGGAAAGCGCGTTGCGTTCGAAATGGACCATGCACCGCTGGTAGTGGGCCTGCGGGGCAGTTCGCGGACGGTGCGCATCAGGCCGGGGTCGCGGTCGTCTATGGCCAGACAGACACCGTCCAGACCGCGGGCGATGAGGCTTCGGATGGAACGCTTCTCAACTGGCTGCGTCTTCCTTCATGTCCTAGCCGACGCCGGTGACCTCGCGACGCCCGTCGCCGCCTATGATGATTGTGACGAGTATGCTGACGTTCTCTAGCTTTCCGCCCAGCTTCGTTTCAGCAAGATGTCGTCCCCGCCCATGAACACGTATGGGAACGCTTGTTCTAGAGGCTGGCAATGCCACGCGTCAATGCCCTTGTAAACTTTCCTGAGGCTGCCCTAGAGCGTCTTCTCGACGCTCGACTCGTGCGCCCGGTAGCGTTGGATGACCACCGACTCAAACAGGGTGTCCTTGAGCTTGGGCGTTTGCCGGGCCATACGCACCCTGGGTGGGGTCGGATCTAGCGCATCAGCACAGCCCATGTCCGGTCGTTCTCGCTTCTAGTGACGTGTCAGCCGACCACATGCCCGCCGGCGATGGCGATTAGGATGACGGCCCTACGGTGCAGCTAAATCCTGTCGGCGTGCACTACGTCATAGTATTCCGCTAGCAGGGACGCGGGAGAGTTGAGCTGCCACGTCACCAGGTTGCGGTGGCGCTGCGTGTGGTCCGACACGCCCGATTTGTACTGAGTCCGTTTGGAGAACAGTCAGCTCCAAGCCGGGCCCCAGATTGATGACTCGCCAGTTGTGGCCTGGCGTCCAGGAGGCGCCGCATCTTGCCTCCCCCATGCAACCACGGCATCTCGAACACCTTCAAGCCCTTGCGTCGCAACGGCTCCGACCTGATATCGGACACACATTCTAGCCGACCAAGAAAATTGCTGCCCATGTATCTCAAGCACCGGTTACACCATACGGGAGAATACCTCAGCACCTAAAATGTGCACATATTCTTGCTGGTATCCCCAATCTACGCAAACCATTAAACGCTACCCTCAGTGAGAATTGGATATGTCGATTCCAATATCTTTAATAGGCAAAAACGCTAAAGATTCTTACGCATCACTTTGAAGGCTTCTTCGGGTTCGCCGTCGAAGATGACATGGGAATGTGCGAGCACGATGCAGCGTGAGCATAGGGCTTTGATCTGGTCCTCGCTATGGGAGACGATGACCATGGTCTGACCGTGCTTTTGCTGTTCCTTGAGCCGTTCAATGCACTTATGCTGGAACGTCTCGTCGCCGACGGCGAGAATCTCGTCGATCAGGAAGATGTCGGGGTTGCTGTAGACGGCGACGGCGAAGGCAAGGCGCAGGAACATACCGGAGGAATAGAACTTCACTTCGGTATCCATGAATTTCTCGATGCCGCTGAACGCTACGATATCATCATATCGTTCGTTGATCTGCTGCTCGGAAAGTCCGAGGATGGCTCCGTTGAGGTAGACGTTCTCGCGTCCGGTCAGCTCCGAAGCAAAGCCGGCGCCAACTTCGATGAGTCCTGCGATCTTGCCGCGAATCAGCACTTCGCCGCTGTCTGGCTGCATCACACCGGAAATCATCTTCAGCATGGTTGATTTGCCGGAGCCGTTGACGCCTATCAGGCCTACTGTCTCTCCTTGGTTGATGGTGAAGGAAATATCATCGAGTGCGTGGAATTCTTGGTTGTTGTGACGCTTCGACTTTGGCGTGAACAGCTTGATGATCAATTCCTTGATCGAGGAATTCGCGCGCAGGGAGAAGTGTTTGCAGACATTTCTGACCTGAATGGCCACGTTGTCTGGAAGGGTCAGTTTCGAATTCGTTTGTTTCTTCATATCAAATCTCCTGTGCGAAGCGGCCCTCAAGATGCTTGAAAGTCATTTCGCCGATGATGAGGAAGATCAGCGAGACAAGAAGGCTCTCGCCGATTCGCATCGACCATGCGCCGGCGAATTGGAATGAGCCGTCAGTGGCGCCCCACCAAAAACCGCGATGGAAGGTTTCGACGCAGATGGCGATTGGATTGGCATAGTAGATCTCGAGGACCCACCATGGCACATGGGCCGCGACCATCTGCCAGGTATAGAAGCACGGTGCCGCCCAGACGGAGATCATGGCCACCAGATCCGTGATGTTTTCGGCATCGCGATAAAAGACGTTGACCGAGCCGAACAGCAGGCCGAGGCCGAAGGCGAAGAGACATACCGAAATAAGGCCTGCCACGGCGATGAGCAAGCCAGCGACATCTGGCCGCCATCCCATAAGCGCCGCGCCGATAAACAGCACCACAAGCTGCGGGAAGAAATGGACGAATGCCACACGCAGGGACGCCAGAGGGAAGAGCTCTCTTGGCAGGTATATTTTCTGAATCAGACCTGCGTTGCCGAGAATCGAGCGTGTGCAGTTGCCGAAGGCCTCGGTGAAGAAATTGGTGACGATGACGCCACTGAAGAGGTAAACCGGGTACACCTGGATATTGCCGGCGCGTCCCATTCCCATGAAGACATCCATGGCCACGTAGAAGACGATGAACTGTGTAAGGGGCTTGACGTAGGTCCAGGCCATACCGAGCCAGGAACCGCGGTAGCGGATCCTTACCTCTTTTTTTACCAGCAAATTAAGCAGATAAAGATAATGAGGCACATCCAGCAGGCCTCTACTCTTACCTGGGTGCGAGACGATTTCAGATTCTGCTGTCATCGTGGCCTTTCTAGTACCTTTGTTTTCGCGGTTTTCGCGTAATCGCGCGAGCAAACACATTAATTTTAATCTCTGGCATAGAACTGTAGCCCATCATCCATGGTTGATTTGTGAAAAACCGAACTTCTTCTATGCGTTGCAGACACCTCATTATGCCCACACTGATAGACTAAGGAATTATGTCAAAAAGAATTGTTGTAACTGGAGCTAGTGGGTATATCGGCCGGCATGTGGTGAAGGCCTTGCTGGATGACGGGCAGGAAGTCATAGCTGCCGACCGCCATCCCCATGATCTCGATCCCAGGGCGAAGCAGGTCGCGGTCGACCTGCTCACTTCCAATGATGGATTGTTCGAGGAGCTCGGTAGCCCGGATGTGTGCCTGCACATGGCATGGCGTGACGGATTCAAGCACAATTCCGACGCCCATATGGGTGATCTTTCCGGTCATTACCGCTTCATCAAGCAGATGCTGGACAGCGGCCTGAAGCAGATCGCCGTTATGGGCACGATGCACGAGGTTGGCTATTGGGAGGGCGCGATCGACGAGAACACGCCTTGTAAGCCCGCTTCGATGTACGGCATCGCCAAGAACGCGCTTCGCGAGGCCACCTTGCAGATGGCCGATGAGCATGAGGCCGTGGCCCAGTGGATTCGCGCCTACTACATCGTCGGTGACGATCTGCGGGGAAGCTCCATCTTCTCGAAACTGCTCCAGGCCGCGCAGGAAGGCAAGAAGACCTTCCCGTTCACCATGGGCAAGAACAAATACGATTTCATCAACGTCGACGTCCTCGCCAGCCAGATCGCCGCGGTGGTCTCGCAGGACGTGGTCGCCGGCATCGTCAACTGCTGCAGCGGAGAGCCCGTCTCCTTGGCGGATCGCGTCGAACGCTATATCAAGGACAACAATCTCGACATCAAGCTCGAATACGGCGCATTCCCCGACCGTCCGTATGATTCGCCTGCGGTCTGGGGTGATGACACGAAGATTCGTCAGATCATGGGTGACGAGTAAGCCGATTTTGTGAGATCCGATAGTGCCTTAAACGGCTGATGATCTGACGTTAATGGGGTGGGCGACCATGGTCGCCCACCCCATTAACATTTTCTCTTACTTCAGTTCTGTTTGGTTCCTGATTTGGCTAAAGCAATTTCGGGTTTTACAAACATCTTCTCGACATATTGTTTCATCTTTCCGTCAGCTTCGTAAAGCAGAAGCGACAGAACGAAAATGACCACGCAATCAGCTGCGAACAGGACATATGCTCCGGCTGCATACTGTGCGTATTTCGAGGTCTTTATCACCGTGAATATCTGTTCGATAACTACGTGGTGGGTGAGGAAAATGGCGTATGAATATTTGGAAATCGTTCCGATTACGACCTTGATGGGCTGGAACTCCACTATATTCGCCAGCCGTGCAAGAACAAGGAAGAAAGCGATTCCCACCAAAGAGATGGTCAGAAGCGTATCAGGAATGAATCCGAAGATTTGCTGGAGAATGAGGAAAATTACCGAGCCTATCGCCATTAGCAGATTCGATTTGGAGATGTATTTAATGAAATACATGCCGAAAAGAAGTTCTGGCAATCTGCTTGTGGGCATGAGTTCCAAGGGAAGGGTGTGGAAGCTCGGTTTGAGGGCAATCGTCGCCACGTAGAGGGCAATGACTATGGCAGCTGTAAGCACTGGATGCTTGTTCACGCCGTAACGGAGCAGAGGGAACAGTACGTAGAAAATGACGATGAAACCGATGAACCATTCGCCGGTGGTCGCGAATGTGAGGAATCCGGCTGCCGCCGCATAGCTGTCAATGCCGAAAAATGAGAGGACGATGGTCCAAAGAGGTGCGTTTACCGTAGGTTCGCCACCGTTTTTGATGTAAATAAACGTATTGGCGAAGAGGAAAGCCAGCCAGAACATGGGAAAAATTGATTTGAACCGTTTCCAATAGAATGTTTTGAGGTCCAGATGTTCTTCATCCCCATAGGTGTACATAAGCGCCGCACCGGAGATGATCAGGAATTGGGAGACGCCTAGGTCGCCCAGGAAGATATGGAAGGGATAGTTGGCGAAAATTGGATGCGTCAACAAAGCGGGCACATTGAAGTGGGCGACAATCACCAAAAGCACGGATATCGCCCTCACCCAATCCAGATAGAAAAGGCGAGGTTTATGCCGATGAGCATGGGACTCGATTTGGGTGGCTTCGCCATCCCGTGTTGCCGTTTGCACCAATGCGCATTCCTCTTTCCGTATTCCCATGGCTTCAATGGAGGCAATGCAACCAAGGTTGTCGACGTAGCGCAAGGAAACGTCAACGGAGATTGCGTCAGTGAATCTGGCTGCTCACACGCCCCAATCCAAATGGTACAGGCTGGGGCCAATGAGTGGGATACGGCTGACGAGATTCCTGGTGCAGCGTAGCAGCGTATTGCCTAGGCGCTTGCCCCTGATGATGTTCTTCTTGGTGTCTTCGATGTCATAGCTCAGCCATGTGTCGCTGATTGCTCTGATTAGCTCACGGTCTTCGAACGCCAGATTGGTGATTTCCGTGCGCGCCGATCGATCGGATAGGATATAGGCAGGGAAATATCCCTCGGCCTGTGCGATGTAGGCGCAGGAGCGGACGATGGCATGGTTGATGGTGCCATCGGGTTTGAGCGGTTCCTCGGGGAAATCCTCGTATTTCCATTCGTGCCCGAGCAGTGGCTTCAATGCCTGTGGGCGGAACCACATGGCGCCATTCAGCGGTGCGATGATTTCCTTCGCGTTATCAAGGGGGAGGGGATTGAGTCCCAAGGTCTCATGGATTAGCTTCTTGGCTCCATCGAGATCACCGGCCCAGCCATAGACGAAATTGGGGAGGTACCACGCGTGGTTCGGCGGAGTGGGCATGGCAATGCCCAGCCTCGGGCTGTTCTCGAAGAGATGGATGACGTTCTCGACGTATTCTTTCGTCGCAATGGTGTTATCGAACCCCTTGGAATGTGAACCGTAGCCGACGTCCTGCGGAGAAAGCATGTCGCGCTTCCTGTCTTCCAGGCAGCAGACGTAGTCATAGTCGAGCAGGTCTTTGCCGGCCGCGACCAGCAAAGCGCTGATTGCGCGTCCGCGGTTCTCGACGATGCGGATATCGATATGGTAATTCTGGTAGTGCCTGTCGCAGTAGTCGCGTATCCGCATCGCCTTCGCCTTTGATGCGACGGTGAGGATCACATCGCAGGTCGAGGGCATGGAGGCGATATACGCCAGGTTGTTCTCGAAGCTTTCCTCATAATAGAGGTGCATGACCAGGGCGATGCGTCTGTCTGTGGGCAACGCGGTGCCGATATTTTGCGGCAGGATGTAGTCGAGGTGCAGGTTTTTCATGAGGTCCGCGAGGTTCATGGTGCGCAGGGCGTTCTGCCAGATGAGGTCGGTGTCGTA